>NZ_WEII01000200.1:0-4258 GCF_009183805.1 Bacillus sp. B2-WWTP-C-10-Post-4
TTCATAGTTTGGTGATGATGGCAGAGAGGTCACACCCGTTCCCATACCGAACACGGAAGTTAAGCTCTCTAGCGCCGATGGTAGTTGGGACCTTGTCCCTGTGAGAGTAGGACGTCGCCAAGCAACTTTAAGACGAGTCAGAATGACTTGTCTTTTTTGTATGCTTTCATACCTCTATCAATTGCATTTTTAACCCCTTCTAAATAAGAAAATCCATATTTTTTATCTGGCTCTAAGTAAGTTCCTTCCGCCCACTTGTCCCATGCGTTAATAAATAAAAACTCGCTGTTATAAAAAGAGTAAGTCCGATGAATTTGCTTGCTTAAATATATGGTGAACCTGAATATTTGCCTATTGATGAGAAACATCCATTAAGACCACTTTCCCCGTATGGAATAACAAAAGTTTCGCTGGAGAATTATTTGTATTTTTATAAGAGAAAATATGGAATAGATTATGTTGTATGTAGATATTCTAATCCGTATGGAAAATACCAAAACCCCTTAAAAAAAGTAGGGGCGATAAATTGTTTTTTGTACCAGCATCTCAGTAATGAAAGGATTCATATATATGGGAATCCGGAGGGAATTATTAGAGATTATATTTATATCGATGATTTAGTTGAAATTACTATACAACTAGCACAATTAAATCAATTGAAATCTTGCGTATACAACATAGGGAGTGGCAAAGGTCTTTCTTTAAAACGAATTATAGTGGAATTAGAGAAAATAACAGAAAGAAAAGTGGATTTTATCTGTTACAAACAAAAACAAGAGAACGTTCAAAAAATCATTTTAAATATTGATAAGGTAAAACAAGAATTGAATTGGGAACCTAAAATAGATTTTAAACATGGGATTAGATTAAATAAGCTATGGATTGAAGAGTTCTTATATAGTAAAAAATAATAACCCACACTCTACTTGTATATAAGCAGAGCGTGGGTTATTAATTTACTTCTTTTTCTATAACCCAAAGGTCTTGATGTTCCCACCAAAATCCTTCAATATACTTTTTGATAATTGGGTTATGGGGTAATAATTTAATTTTGTCACACACGTAAGAGGGACTAACTATCGTTTGTCCGTATTGATTCACATCTAAATCGAATTGTTCACTAGAAGAGAGAAACCAATAGCCCTTTTCATTTAAATTTGGAAACCCGAAGTATTTTTTGCTTTGATAGCCATGGGTTGTGAAAATGAATAAACCACCAGGTGAAACAGCGTTATACAATGTTTGCAGCCAACGAAACCAAGTTGTATCAGGCATATGAGAGAAAAAGGATAGACAAAAAACGATATCGTACGTAGAGGAGTCCAATTTTAACTGTTCAGGCTCAGGATGAGATAATATAGAAGAATTATTTAATTTGTTTTCAATAAAGGAAATAGCCTCTTCGTGTATATCGCAAGCGGTTATACTCAAATTCGCTTGTAGATTTAATAAATGACGTGTTACGCAGCCGTATCCGGATGCAAATTCTAACAATTTAATTGGATTGACTGTAGGAGGATAAAGGGAAGTAATTAAGTTTAAGAGTATTTGTGCTGAGTTTTGCCCATCTTTAAAGTAATAATCTATCGCTTCTTTTTTTGATGGGAAGACGGGATTAGTGACAATGAACTGAAAGATATGATCCTCAGGATGGATACTTGCATTTACATTATAGCTGTGTGCGATTTGAGAAATTAAATCTTTATGTTCCTCTATAAAGTCTTTCAAAGAGTATTCCCCCTTAAATAATAGTAGCGCCTTACAAGAGATATTGATGGCATAGAAAGCACACGTTTAAATTTTTAAGTATGTTTTAAGATACTTTCTATATGTATACATTTTCATTTTAGAAATGTCGTCGATAGTAAATTTTTCTTTAATGAAATTTTGCATTTGCACAACTTCATTGTAATGGGAGTATGAATCTTCTGTTCTCGTTACGCTATTTAAATGTCGTCTATGATAGTTTAAGGGGGCTGAATTGAAGTAAATATCTCCCTCTGTAAGAAGAGAAACATAGAAGAACCAGTCGCCAGCTATTTTGAACTTCTCTAACTGTTTTTCCGTTTTCTTCATATCTATATTTTTAAAAACTACACTTGAAACATTAGGTATAGTGTTTTTGATAAGTAACGTATCTTGTATTTCTTCGACGCCTTTTCGAAAATAGGGGGCTTTCCATTTTTCTTTATCGATATCATTTGTGTAATTTAAATAATGATTAGCCAATACATTTCCTTGTTCATCTATTTGTTTTGATTGTGTGTAACTTAAGGTAATATTGTTATTTATATAAAACCCCTGTATCACCTCTTGTAAAAATGTCTTATCGCATAAGTCATCGGCCTCTGCGATCCAAATATAATCACCAGTTGCTGCAGAGACTCCTTTTATCCATTGTTTAAATACAGAACCAGAGTTTTTATCATTAATAATCTGTTGAACCTTCAGGTGGGTCTTATTTTCTTTTGAAAGCAGCTTTTTAAAAGTTGATACGCTATGATCAGTGGAGGCATCGTCTAAGAAAATTAGTTCGTAAAGAGGGTAGATTTGGTTTAATATTGATTCGATTCGATCAGGTAAGTATTTTTCATAATTATAGTTCGGTATGATTACACTTATCTTTTTGTAATTATGTTCGAGAAGATCTAGTAATTGATAAATGTAATTAAGAAAATTGAAGTTTTTTTCGATAAGTTCTTGGCCAAAGCTTCCCTTTTGTAATCGTAATCCCTCATTATGAATAAATTCATATATTTTTTCTAGCATTTTGGGTAAATTTAAAAAGTCTACTAAGGCACCAGTTTTTTCTGTAACAACATCTTCAAAACCTCCAGCATTTTTAAACCCTATAACAGGAAGTTTTGCATCTAATGCTTCTAAAACAACATTTGGAAAAGGATCTTCCCTTGAAGTTAATAAGTATAAGTCAGCTCCAGCGTTATATAATCCGATATCGGGAGTAGGATCGACTAATGTGAAATGTGCTTTATATTTAGGGGGCAGTGTATTCAGGAATTGAACGTCTGTTCTCCCTACCCAAATGAAATGAATATCCTTGTGAGTCTTTCTTACTGAGTAAGAGATAAGTGAGAATAAATCTATCCCTTTCCGATAATCTGCGAAGCCTACACCCAAGATGATTTTGCTATCTAGAGGCAGGTTAAGCTTCTTACGTAACTCATTTCTAGCTTTGGCAATATTGTTCTTATAAGGATTGTGGTTAAACAAACCTTGAGGGAGAATGTGACATTTTTGAGGATCCAATTCAGTGATTGTACGAAATTTTTCATATACGTATTGTGAAGGGAAGACAACTTTGTAAGCAAATTCAGCGATGTTTTTAGCTTTCCCTTCAGCAGAGTACTGTTGTATTAAATGCGGTAATTCATGTATTAATGAAACAACTTTTATATTTTGTCTAGCTAGTAATGCGACGATATCGCCACTTATGACAGTGCTACATATGGCGAGGGTAAAATTCTGTGATAATAAATCCTTTATTAATAATTCGACCTTTTCTTCTGTTTGATAACCTTGCTCGAGACAATAAACAGGACCGTACTTTTGAAAATCGGGAATTAAAATACCGGATCCAATAGAAATAATTGCAACAGAGTAATCAAAGTTTTCTTTAAGAGCCTTAATAGTATGTAAAAAAAGTAGCTGTGCTCCGTGGAAATGGGCATCATGGGATACATAAATTATCTTTTTATTAACATGCATTTCATAACGCCTCCTAAGGGTATTAGATTTCTTTCCCTTTTTTAAAGGTAAAGAAGAGAAGTGTTTTATTTATAATCCCCCTAGAGATGAGCAGGAGGGAGAACGTACTAAAAGAAAAAATACTATCCTTAATATATATTTACTTGGTCTCACATTCATTCTTTAGAAAAGTATTAGTATTAAGTTATAGAGTGTAGGCTGCAGATTGTTAATTTGAATACATAAGTTTAAGAAGTTCTAAGGATGTGTTAGAAATTAAGAGAGGGCAAAGCTTTTATGATTTATAAAATAAAAAAGATAAAAGGTATTGACGATTGATCTACAGGGGTGTAATATAGAACAAGTCGCCGATGACAATAACGTCGCAAGCGACAAACGAAATGAAAAACTTAGTTGACATTAACTAACGAAGATGTTAACATAAGGAAGTCGCAAATGAGCGACCAAGTAGTTCTTTGAAAACTGAACGAAACAAACAACGTGAAACGTCAATTTTTATTTTAGATGCTAGACAAACTAACTTTATTGGAGA
>NZ_WEII01000201.1:0-4235 GCF_009183805.1 Bacillus sp. B2-WWTP-C-10-Post-4
CCTTTTCTTTCTTCCTAATTAAGCATTCCTTTTTACAATACTAGTATTGATGTCATAATAGGAGGATCGCTTATGCAATTCTTAAAGAAATTCGCTATTTTATTATTATCTTTTTTTATTACTGCACTTATCGTTTTATATTTTTATCTTTATGTAAATGGTCCGATTATTCAAGCTAAATCAGCTATTTTAATAAATGCTAATTCAGGTGAAATTGTTTATAAAAAAAATGAAGAAACTCCGATACAATCAGCTGCTTTATCTAAATTAATGACAGAATATATCGTATTGGAGCAACTAAATGATAGAAAAATACAGTTAGATGACTTCGTACAAATAAGTAACGAAGTTTTCCGAGTAGAAACAAGCCCTATACAAGTAACATCGAATGATAAAACAACGGTTCGTGATTTACTTCATGCATTGCTACTGGCAGGGAATAATCGTTCTGCACTCGCTCTAGCAGAACACATTGCTGGAAATGAAGATAACTTTACAATATTAATGAATAAAAAAGCAAAAGAACTAAAGTTATTACAACCATCTCCATTTCTAAACTCTACTGGAATTAATAATGATACAAATAAACAATCAACTACAACAGCGATAGATGCAGCTAAACTAGCAGCACGATTAGTAAAAGATTTTCCAGATGTATTGAATATTACGAAACTAACCTCTTACCAATTTACCTTCAAAGATTCCCAAGTTTTCAATACGAATAAAATGATATATTCCCTTAATGAAAACATTAAACTTCAAGGTGTTGATGGCTTACAAACTAGTTTTTCAACTAACGGTAATTATAGTTTTGTCAGTACAGCAAAACTTGGAGATACTAGACTAATTTCAGTAATATTAGATGCAGATGAAGAAAACATTTCATTTATTGAAACAAAAAAGTTACTACAGTATGGTTTTGATCCTTCCTCGTACTCTGCACTCCAAGCTTTTAAAGACGCCCTTACATCCTGGACAATATTACTTCAGTTTAAAAATTTAATTATACAAACTATAATGATTTTTTTAATCATTACCACCTTAATGTTTTTACATATACGTCAGAAAAAATCCGAGGATTTCAATTAAGAAATCTTCTTATATATAAAACCGACTTGCGCTTAAGATGCAAGTCGGTTTTTAATTCTATCATCCTCTTCAAATTTGCTGAAACTGGTTGCAAGTTTAACTTCCTCGCCCATATAGATAGCTGACCAATATGATGAATTTCATATCCCATTACATGTCTTAAAACCTATGTTTTTTGAGGCATACATCCATCTCTGTTTCCTTTCGTTGTATTCGTTTGTTTAGTTTAAATGGGTTAATCTATTAATTCTATTAAATCCAACAATTGAACTATTACATATTAAAGTTCTATTCATATACTGTAGTAGATTACTAGAAAGGAGGCTTAACTATGGATAGTTGCGTTGTATTTGTAAACGGACAACCTTTTTTAGTTCTTTCAGTAGCTGGTATTGAAATTGCTAGATTAGAGATTTCCCTTCAAGTAGCATTAGCTCTAAGAGTGCTTGGGATACCAATCTGTGATTAATTACCAAATTAAAAGAAAAAGAGGGCATTAGCCCTCTTTTTTTATTTTCTTCTCACCTTTTCTTAACAACAAACAAAATTCAAATTTAATTAATTATAAAAAATTAAAGTATATGAACGTTACATGAAACACTTATTAAGATAGCTGTCCTTCACACTATTTATTTCGCCGACATTATATAATCAAAGCACAAAATGATTAACTTTTTATACGTCTTATTTTAAGTGTGCTAGCATTCTAGGCTAGATAATTATGACTGCAAAAAAACTTCAAGTTCTCGTTTATATAAATTAAATAACGCTTTCACTTTTTGAATCGATTGATAATCTTTAAATTGCTGTTCTCTATCTTCTTATCCTTGAAGAGCACTAATCCAACTATACTCTACATCTACAATATGAAATAATGTTTCTAACATACCCCCAGTTTGCAAAGTAAATCTTCCTCTGAAAGTTGTTCACACCACTTAAACCAATCATCTCTTACTTGCCAATTATATTGAAATAAAGTGTACACATTTATCTCTCCCTTACTTCAATTATCCACCTAACAGCATCTGTTATACATTTAACCATTGACAATCATTTCTCTTCGGCCAAGTTCCTCTACAGCGTGATTAATTATTTCACTTACAGATAAAGAACCATCCAATATGATATCTGAATTTGGCTTAACAGTATGAATTGCCTCTAAATAAGCTTTTCTCGCATATGTCATGTAATGTTCCAAATCATTATGTATTTCATCTATTGTACCTTCCTTAAAATCTCGCAAAATCCTTCTAGCCATCGCAATATCTAAAGGCGTATCAATAAATATAGTTACATCAATGAACTTTCGCATCTCACTATTTAAGTTTGCAAAAGGATAATCTATAATAATATAGTCTAAGCTATTATTTTGTATAAGTTGCTCAATATCATGAATTAATGGTGTTAATACCCACTCGTCATAATTCGCCCCATCATCAATCCATTTACAAATATCAGCAGGACAGTTATCAAATGTATAACTATCAAAATATAAAGCTTTTGAGTTTTTAAACTTATGCTTTAATCTTTCTGTAATTGTAGTTTTACCTCCCCCCGAAACAGCTGCAATTGAAATTATTTTTGTTTTATTATCCACTATACCCACCAAGACCCTTTCGTTAACATAATATAATTATAAATTACTATCGTTGCTACTTCTTCCATTCATATTCTAACATACTCATTTCCCATAAATTCCAATACGTTTCTCCTACTCTTTTTGACTCTCTTAATAAGCCTTCTTTTACAAACCCTATTTTTTCGTAACATGAAATGGCCGATGTATTAAAATCATACACACCAAGAGTTACTCTATGTAGTTTTAATTTGTCAAAAGCAATATGAAGTACTGCTTTCATCATATGTTTTCCTATAGAACGTCCTCTCATCTTCGTATTACCAACTAATACTTTTCCAATTCTAGCGGACTTGTTAATATTATCTATTTGCCCAAGCGAAATATGACCAATAACGTCTGAAGTCTCTTCATCTACCACTTTGAAAGCGAATGTATTTGCACTTTCTATATACTTCTCTAATTGCTGTTCGTCTAAAGGAAATGTGAAGGCATTACCTGACCATTGTATTAGAAATTCTTCGGAATTAATCCAATTTATTAATTGTTTATAATCAGATTTTTTAAAGGTTTCTAGTTTAATCACTTCCTTGCTCCTTTCGTACATCATGTTTTATAACCTCAAACTTATTTCTATATAAAGAATATATTCTCCTTTTATATGAAATTAAAATAAAGCCATTCATGTGAATGGCTTTACAAAAAAGCAGCATAATTATGCCTTGTTTGCTACATCAATACCATTAAAATCAAAGTCAGCCGTAACCGTTGTAACAGGTGGGAAAATTGCTTCAATTTTGCAAATGGAAATAATTACTCCAACCGATCCAGGAATAGCCGCAAGCTTAACTACATCACAACTTACAGACGAAACAGTACCTACATAAGTACGTCCCTCTGTGTTAATTTGAACTGTTCGATTAATTAATTTCTTAAGTTCATCTCTAATTCCTTGTACACAAGAATTATCACATTTCTCATGCTGTTCTTTTTTACACTCTTCGAATACTTCCCAACAATCATCCTGTTTACATGTACACTTCTTTTTACAATTATTAAATCGAGAACCCAATACCTCACCCCCTAATCATTTCTATTAGTAAAGTATGTCCACTAGCTTAAAAGGGTACGAGGCAAACGCATAAAAAGAAAAAAACAAGCAATTGTACCAAACCTTCTTTTCATTATTCATTATAAAAACAGACCTCTCCTAATTAAAAGCTTGTTTAATGAGCGGCCGTGAATTTAGTCCTACTCCATTTAATGTTTAGACACCGCTTTCTAAAACAAACCTTTTTTCTTTTAAATAAGACGCTCCTTAAAAACGCACTAGATTTTCCCATTAACTCACATATACATAGACTTTATTTGTGGATTTTTCCTTTGTTATTGTGAAATATACATTCAAAAAAGCGTACTCGAAAATAAGATATTATTTGTAATCAGAACGCTTTCTTCAACAAATGTTTATTAAAAAATACCATAACTAGTAGTAGTTCCCTCCACTATCTCTTAAAAATTAGCATAGTTTGTATGAACTCTATATCGAGTAGAAAACACTCTATCATAT
>NZ_WEII01000202.1:0-4192 GCF_009183805.1 Bacillus sp. B2-WWTP-C-10-Post-4
AGGGAGATGATACAATGTTAGCTTCACCGTTTTACTTACATACATGGAAAAAGTTTATTGATGAAGGAGTCCTTGATTCGAACCGTATAAACGAAAGAATTTCAGAATCATGGTACCGATGTAAACAAGCAAATGTGAATCCTCATATGAGTAAAGGTCAGAAAATTTTGTCTTCTGTTTTTTTTCAAGAACAAAAGAAAAAGAGTGAAATTTTCCTTGATATAGCATTACCTCAAATACAAAATATGAGAAAAACCATTGATGAACTACAAATGATGGCATTATTAATCGATCCAGATGGTTATGTTCTATCGTTAAGTGGAAATAAACAAACGTTAAAGCGAGCGAAACATATTAATTTTATTGAAGGTGTAAAATGGACGGAAGCAGCTGTTGGCACAAATGCAATTGGAACAGCGCTAGAAATTGAAGAAGCTATTATGATAAGTGGTACTGAACATTATACCGTGGCATCTCATAGCTGGAGTTGTGCGGCTGCTCCCATTCATAATGATGATGGGAAATTAATTGGTGTTCTAGATTTCTCGTGTCCAATTGAATTTTCGCATCCATATATGCTCGGTATGGTAACTTCAATTGCACATGCGATAGAACGTGAATGTAGCATAAGAGTTCATCAAAATGAATTACACTTAATTCATCGTTTTTTAGATGTTATTGATAGTGATGAACAAGTAGTTATTTGTAATCATCGTGATGTTATCGTTTCTGCGAGTAAGAGCGTTCGTGAACGAATAAATAATTGGTCAAGAATGAAAGTTGAAGAGTTAATGCACCATGGATTGGAAACTAAAATAGAGATATCGGTATATAGTAATGAAAGAATGATTGGGAAATGTATGTATTTAAAGGAAAACAAACAAATGAATACATATTCTACTTTCACATTTATAAAAGGAATTACTTTTCCAGGAGTTACCGGGACAAGCAGAGCATTTCAACACACACTAGAAGAAATTAAGCTTGTTTCACCGACTGATGCTAGTGTGTATGTATGTGGTGAGACAGGAGTAGGAAAGGAATATGTCGCGAGAGCGATTCATGAAAATAGTCCAAGAAAAGACGGGCCCTTTATAGCTGTTAACTGCGGTTCTTTGCCTAAAGAATTAATGGAAAGTGAATTGTTCGGTTATGCTGAAGGTGCATTTACAGGTGCGCGACGTCAAGGATATAAAGGGAAATTTGAACAAGCAAACGGAGGAACATTATTTTTAGATGAAATTGGTGAAGTACCACCAGAGATGCAAGTAGCATTATTGCGTGTTTTACAAGAACGCACAATAACTCCAATTGGGAGTTCAAAATTGGTACCAGTAAATATTCGTATTATTACTGCCACACATAAAGATTTACTACGGTTAGTAGAAGAAGGGAAATTCCGTCAAGATTTATATTATCGTTTGCACGTTTATCCGTTATATGTTCCATCGTTAATAGAAAGAAAAGAGGATATCCCATATTTTATACAACACTTTTGCGAACGGAAGAATTGGAATGTTGTATTTCCAAAGAGTATATACAATCAATTTTTACAACATACATGGCCCGGAAATATTCGGGAACTAGTAAATGTATTAGAACGTATTTACATTTTGTCGCAAGGACGGGAAATATGCGAAAAACAAGTCGTTTTTTTGATACAAACAATGATGGGAAATCAAGAACAACTTGAGTTGCAAGTTGAAAATAAAACAGAACATACATTACATTTTCGCGAAAAAATACAGCGTGATAGCATGATTGAAGCATTACAAAAGACAAATGGAAATGTTTCGTTAGCTGCAAAACTATTAAATGTACCCCGTAGTACATTTTATAAACGAATGCAAAAATATAAGTTATAAAGTAGATTTTTGCAATCTACTTTTTCTTTGTGGGCTCATGTTCTGTCGGAATGTGCGCTTACCGGGGAAATAATAGAATTGTTAGAAATTAATTTCCGGAAGGGGGACTTATGTGAAGTATATTGAAATTGGCATCGGGAATAGGTGGTTTGTTCGAACGGAAACTGAAAATAAAGATGGGACTGAATTTGAAGAACGAGGTATTATAAAACCTATTTATTTTGAGTCTTTATACGTACGTATTTGGTTTCGGAAAACTTGTTTTATTTTTGATACGAAAGAGGGTTTTAAGAAAGATAAGAAGAGAAGGGTTGAATATAAATTTATTGTTGGAATTGTAAGTAGACTGAATAAAGAAAAAGTGGGCTAACATGCGTAGTTATATTGGACAGGAAATTCTTTTGACTTATATCAAATTCATGAAAAGCACATTTACTAAATATAAATTGTTAATAAAACCGCTAAGAAAACTTAGCGGTTTCTTTTTAAAAAGGGGGGATTTGCGTATGAATAGGATCGTAACTGTTTTACTTGCAATTATTATAATGGGGTATTCCATTTATAGTTGGAATGATACTTCGGAACTGAGTATGCTAATTTTACAAACGCTTTTAGGGTTTATGTTAGTTAGCTTAGGCGTGCAAAATTTAAAAAATAACGGAAAAGAAAATAGAAGTATAGGAATTGCTTTACTACTCGTGGCTTTGTTTTTAATTGTTGTATCTTTAATAAAATATTTTATATGAATAAGTTTTTAAATTAATAAAAAATGATTATTTATTGAATCCCCCTCACAATAAAAAGTTGAAATTCTACTTGTATTTCACTATATAAAATATGGCATAATGATTTAGTTAAAATAGAAATGGATAGGGTATTTGAGAGGAGCAGTATAATGAGTTTTGCAATTGAAATAGTAATAAAAGCACCATTGGATGTTGTATGTGACTACATAATAGAAGATGAAAAAATAAAAGAATGGAATACATTTATAATAGAAAATCGCTATCCTTCAAATATGGATAAAGAGAATCCACGTGTAGGAGATAAATATATTACTGTTCAAAAAGTCGGTAAGAAAATATTCGAGGCTGAAGTAGAAATCCTTGAATACGATGCACCGCATATTATTTCACTTGGTAGTGAAATGAAGCAAGGATATTCAGCAATGACTTATATGTTAGAAGAAGATGAGGAAGGTACAGCACTAACATTAATTTCAGAATATGAACCTAGTAATTTTTATTATAAAATGATGTATAAGTTAACAGGCTGGATTTCACGAGGTTTAACTATAGAACAAATAGAGCGTCTAGCAGAGTGTGTAGAAACTGCTTATAATAAAGAAAATTAATATTAAAGAAATATTAAGAGGAAAACGTTACTCAAAGGATTGAGTAACGTTTTTATTATTTTAAGATTTTTCATTGGAAATCTTAAAAGCTCTTTTTTATATTTCTTTATCAATACAAAATCTCTTTGTTATCCAATAAGTAAGTTCAGAAGAGGTAAGGTTATGTTCTCTTTTCTTACCTTGGAAAATACGGTATATGTATGTCTCAATGGAAGGAAAAAAATGACCTGTTTTATTACCTTTTTCCCAGTCAATTATTTTAGTAAGAGTTTCCCACTTTACTTTTTCTTGATGAGCTTTAATAAGCTCATTTAAAAACTTTAAGCTAGTAGGCTGTTTTGTCGTACCTAAAAATGATAGGAAGCTATTTACTAGTTGTACTTGGGTCATTTTCTTATCCTTTCTATATAGAAATTGCTATTGGTATTATTATACAATAGGTGTCAGAAAATACAGTTGTTTATTATTGGAGTGGGAGAAAATTATATGTCGATGTCGCTATATTATAAAAAAATCCGTGAGCAATTAGGCTGTGAACTAATTCTAATACCGAGTATAGCTGCTGTTATTAAAAATGAGCAAGGGAAAATCTTATTTCAATATCCTGGTGGAGAATACTGGAGTTTGCCAGCTGGAGCAATTGAACCTGGAGAAACTCCAGAAGAAGCAGTAATTCGGGAAGTATGGGAAGAAACAGGATTGAAAGTACAAGTAAAAAAAACAAAAAGGGGTATTTGGAGGGGAAAGGTTCCGTCATATATATCCGAATGGCGATCAAGTAGAATGTATTGTTGTTGTGTTTGAATGTGAAATTACTAGTGGAAAACTGAAATCGATAGATGGTGAATCTTTAAAACTACAATATTTCTCATTTTCTGAAAAGCCTCCTTTAGCACTACCATACCCGGATAATATATTTTTATAGATGTAAAATAGCACACCTTATTTATTGAAGATGTGCTATTTATATAAC
>NZ_WEII01000203.1:0-4157 GCF_009183805.1 Bacillus sp. B2-WWTP-C-10-Post-4
GTATTAGAATGCTTACTTCACTTGAATAAAATTAAGTAGGAGGTGGCTTCCTTGCTTACAAAGTAAGTAAGGAAAAGTATTTGGACATATATAGTATAAGTATAGTGATTGTTTTAATTGCTTTAACGGCATTTTTCGTTGCAGCAGAATTTGCAATTGTTAAAGTGAGAAGTTCACGAATTGACTATTTAATTGCAGAAGGAAATAATCGTGCAACATCGGTCAAAACAGTCATTACAAACTTAGACGAATATTTATCTGCTTGTCAGCTGGGAATTACTGTTACAGCTTTAGGAATTGGGTGGTTTGGTAAACCTGCGTTAAAGCAAATGTTTGATACGCTTTTTGCAAATTGGAATATCTCTACTCAACTAGCAGACATTTTTGCTGTGATTTTAGTGTTTTTGTTAATTACTTTTTTGCATGTTGTAATAGGTGAATTGGCCCCAAAAACATTTGCAATTCAAAAATCTGAACAAGTGAGTTTACTTGTTTCTAAGCCGTTAATTTTCTTTTATCGTATTGCATTCCCATTCATTTGGCTATTAAATGGTTCAGCTCGAATCATTACGAAGCTGCTAGGGCTGAAACCGCCGAAGGGACATGATGAGGTTCATTCAGAAGAAGAATTACGGTTGTTAGTTTCAGAAAGTTATAGAAATGGTGAGATTAATCAATCTGAATATAAATATGTGAATAAAATTTTTGAATTTGATGATCGGATTGCAAAAGAAATAATGGTACCTCGAACTGAAATGAATATTATAAGTAAAGAGATGTCTGCTGAAGAAGCTCTGCAAAAAATGTCTCGTGAAAAATATACAAGGTATCCAGTTGTTGATGGCGACAAAGACCACGTAATAGGTTTTGTGAATTTTAAAGATATTTTTACTGAATTTGTACAACATAAAGCTGTTAATAAGAAGACAGTAGAGCAATATATGAGACCAATTATTTTAGTTATCGATTCTATTCCAATTCATGATTTGTTTTTAAAAATGCAAAAAGAAAGAACACATATTGCTATATTGATAGATGAATATGGTGGAACATCTGGACTTGTTACTGTTGAAGATATTCTGGAAGAAATTGTTGGAGATATTCAGGATGAGTTTGATACGGATGAGCAGCCAGAAATTCAAAAGGTTAGTGAAACGAAGACGATACTAGAGGGAAAAGTACTTGTTAGTGAAGTGAATATGTTATTTGGTTTAGGGATTGATGATGATGGTGTTGATACAATCGGTGGTTGGATTTTAACGAAGAATATAGAGATTGCTGAAGAGGATTCCATTGAAATTGAAAATTATAAGTTTTGTGTGAAAGAATTAGATGGACATTATATAAAAAGATTAGAAGTTACAAAGATAGTAGAATCGATTGTTATTTTAGAAGATGAAAAACAAATTTCGTTACAAGAGCAAATTAGCTCGTAAACTCTGCTATATAGCAGAGTTTTTTTGAGCATAATGTTTTTTGAGGGATAAGGGCTATGATACAATGACATAAGTCAAACCTTTCACTAGGTGAAGTATTGTTGTATACATATATTTGGAAGGAGAAGAAGTATGAAAAAGCATTTATATATAAATGGAGATTGGAAATCTGTAAACACGTATAAACCATTATATGCACCATATTCTGAAGAAACATTAGCTGAAATTGCACAAGGCACGGAAGAAGATGTAAAAGAGGCTGTTACCGCTGCAAAAAATGCAATGACAAAAATGAATACATTATCTGCATATGATCGTGCGACTATTTTAGAGAAAGTTGCGCAAAAAATGGATGAAAGAAGAGAAGAATTTGCAGAGATTATTGCAAAAGAAGCTGCAAAACCAATACGTGCTGCAAGGGGAGAAGTAGATCGTACTGTTCAAACATACAAATTTGCAGCTGAAGAAGCGAAGCGTATATATGGTGAGACATTGCCATTAGACGCCGCACCTGGTGCAGATGGGCGTATTGCATATACAATCCGAAAGCCGATTGGGGTTATAGGGGCTATTACACCATTTAATTTCCCATTAAATTTAGTAGCGCATAAAGTTGGACCAGCAATTGCTGCCGGAAATACAGTTGTATTAAAGCCAGCTGATCAAACGCCATTATCATCTTATGCATTAGTTGAGTTATTTGAAGAGGCAGGATTGCCAAATGGAGCTTTAAATATCATTTCTGGCCCTGGCTCCACGGTTGGTGAGGCCATCGTCAAAAATGATTACGTTGCTTCTATTACTTTTACCGGAAGTCCAAAAGTTGGAATTGGAATAAAACAAAAGGCTGGGCTAAAACGAGTTACGTTGGAACTAGGATCAAATGCTGCTGTTATCATTGATGAAGATGTAGAGTTAACAGATGAAATAATTGAACGTGTAAAATGGGGAGCATTTGTTAATAATGGGCAAGTTTGTATTTCAGTACAACGTGTTTTTGTACATGAAACGAAAATGCATGAATTTCTTTCGAAGCTAAAGAAAGCGATGGAATCAGTTGTTGTTGGTGATCCACTGCTTGAGGAAACGGATGTATCAGCTTTAATTTCAAAAAGAGATGTAGAGCGAATTGATATGTGGGTTCAAGAAGCAATTAAGGAAGGAGCAACTGTTTTAAGCGGTGGTAAGAAGCGGGATGCAAGAATTTTTGAACCGACTGTATTAACAAATGTTCCAGATCATGTATCTGTGCAGTGCCAAGAAGTATTCGGTCCACTCATGACAGTAAATACATTTAAAGAATTTGATGAAGCGATTGAACAAGTAAATAATTCGCGTTACGGCTTACAGGCAGGTGTATTCACAAATAATTTATTTAAAGCAATGCGTGCAATTGATGAGCTAGAGGTTGGTGGTGTCATGATTAATGATATTCCAACGTTCAGAGTAGATCATATGCCTTATGGTGGCGTGAAAGAAAGTGGCACGGGGCGTGAAGGAATTAAATATGCAATAGAAGAAATGACAGAAATGAAATTAGTATGTATTAAAAAATAAAGTAGAAAAACTTAAAACTTGCACTAAAAAACGAGTAGGAAATGTTTACGATTCCATACTCGTTTTTTACGCTTCTAGTAACTATTTAATTAAGTGTAACTTTTACTTCATTTCTTGTTTGAAAATAGTATCTTCTACATAAATTTGTTCTTTATCTACAGCAGTAGCATGAGTTAATACTAAACCGATTGGTGTTTTTGTATCTTTATTTTGAACAATTGTAAAAGGAACATTTTTTTCGTTTGCTAATTTAATGTATTTTGATAAATGTGGGTAAGCAATGCCACCATTTAGGAGGAGTTGTAATGATTGAGAAGGGCGCATGCTACCCGCCACTTCAGAGTATACATTACTTTGCATTACTTGACCGATCGTTAAAGCGATTTCCACACGCTCACGTAATGTAGTTAAATACATATTACGTTCTTCTGGTTTGTTTTGCTTTTGGCCGTAAATGCCTTCTTGGAGATAATCTTCCACATTTTTATTTACCATATTTTTCACACCTTTCATTTTCTATTGTACGCAAGAATTAAAAATGATGCAAAAAAAGTCGTTTTGACTACGGAAATAATGAAAATATGTGAAGGAAAAAGGGGATTTGCATACAATTAGTTAAATAAGAAAGAAAAAATAATTTTATCAACAGAAATTAACAAAATGTGACAAAAATCTATTAACGAATCGTATTTTTTGTGTTAATATTCAAAATATAAAGGGTATTCGTCGTATGGAAATGGAGGGAATGGAGGTTTTTCCAATCGATAAGGATATTAAAGAAATATTTTGTTCACACTTGAAAAACAATAGGCACCAATTCGTAGAGAACTGGAAAAACAAAATGATAATTTCCGAAAAAGATCCATTTAAACTAGAAGTAGTTCAAAATGGAGAGGATTTACTAGAGTTAATTATCGAACTTACTATGGAAGATAAAGATATAAATTATCTTCAACCGTTATGTGAGAAAATTGCTATTGAACGTGCTGGAGCAGATGCGAATATTGGAGATTTTGTTTATAACGCAAACGTGGGAAGAAATGAACTTTTCGAAGCGATGTGTGAATTAGATGTTAGCGCTCGTGAATTGAAACCAATTATGGCAAAAATACATACTTGTTTTGACAAATTAATTTATTATACCGTTTTAAAATACTCGGAAAT
>NZ_WEII01000204.1:0-4108 GCF_009183805.1 Bacillus sp. B2-WWTP-C-10-Post-4
AATAATAGTAGCTTTACTAGTTAATCGTTTTTTTATTTCATCATGATAGATTTTAATTCTATATCCCTCTTTTAGTGGAATGATATCTTTTACAATTGTTACATTTGTTCCTTCCATTTCCTTCGTATAAATTTTTTCACCTTTTTCATTAAAGACCTCTATCGATGCATATTTTTCACCTGCATAATAGCTATG
Organism: Bacillus sp. B2-WWTP-C-10-Post-4; assembly: GCF_009183805.1. NCBI lineage: Bacteria > Bacillati > Bacillota > Bacilli > Caryophanales > Bacillaceae > Bacillus > Bacillus sp. B2-WWTP-C-10-Post-4. Next base: position 196 of record NZ_WEII01000204.1, read on the forward strand.
AGGCGTTTTAGTAGTAATCGTAAAAATAGCTCGATTTTGCTCTAAGTCTGTATTTAATACGGCAAACTGATCATCTCCTAATCCTAGGAATTGAATCGTTTCATTTACCAACTTACTCACTTTCATTTCGTTAATATCAATCTTTAGACTATTATCTTTTTCTTTTACATAGGCATAATACGAACTGAAATGGTACATACTATTCGTTTTCCCACCTGAAATTTCAACCGTATACACTCCATTTGGTATGTCTTGTAAATTGATATCTGTTGTTTCAATTGTTTTCTCTTGAATAACTGTATTCCCTTCTTTTAATTTAATTTTTCCTCCTTTTAATGTATCTATTTCATTTGTATTTAAATGGATATGCAAATTCCCTTTTAGCCCAAGTGGAGCAATTTGCTGATTCGTAACTATTTCGAAGTTGGAGTTTATCGGAATATCAGGATCAACTATAGCTCTTGCTTTCGCTAATTGTGATTCAGGCACTATATAAGCTAAAGAAGTAACAGCCGGAAAACCTTTCGCCCTATTCATCTCTATTTGTTTATGATTAAGCTTAAAGCCCCACCTTTCAAAAACAGGTGTAAAATCAACTTGTCCATTCTCACTATAATACTGATTCATTAAATCTGGTAAAGAATGGTCACCTTTTTTGAAAGCAGCATTGCTAGCTAGTTTTCGATAACCTTGATACATTTTTGCAAATGCTTCATCGCCAGCTTTTTGTTTCGCCATCGTTAAAAGAATAAGTTTTTGTCGTAAATCTAAATCATCATAATTTTTATTTTCTTTCATTAAAGCATTATATAAATTCCGTTCTACCTGTTCCTTTTTCCCGAAATTAAACAACCAACCAAGTTGATCTGCTTTTTTGCCGTATTTACTATATTGATATTGAACACCAAATAGATTATTAGAAACTTCTCCTGTAAATATTCCTTGATTATCAAAACCAGCTTGGTATCCATGAGCGATTTCATGTAAAGTTCCCCAACTTAGTTTATCTAACCACATCTTTGTACTATCTGTACTATTCGCTGTCCAATTTGTGCCATAATAGGCACCGCCAGCACCAGATATATCTGCTTTTAAGAAATAACGATTTTGACTTTTTTTATTTTCAAACGTTGAGCCATCTAAACCAATAATTGAATCATACATCACAAAAATATCTTCATAATACGCAATTAACTCATCCAATGATTGAAAATCTTTTAAAGATCTTACTAACTCTTTATCTTTTTTAGGTACAAATAATTGAAAACTCTCCCCTTGAAGTAACGCATACTCTCCATCAAATTGATCCCATGCACTAAAAAATTGAGATACACTTCCTTGTTGTTTATAAATGGGAAGGGGTTTAGTAGCACTTTCATTCCCTACTTGGTACTCAAGTACAGCGTGCTCTTCACCGTACGGAGTATCTATGAAAGGAACTAAAGACGTATCACCTTGGATAGTAACCCATTCATTTCCTACTTGTATGGATTTTTCATTTTTTGAGTCATTAGACAATAAACGTAATGTTAATTTGTCTTTAAAATTAGGATTTGTTTGTCTTACCTTTAATGGTGTATTTCTCCTCAAAATAAATCCTAAATCTTGTCGGTCATGATATTTCCCCTTATTTATGCCCGCCTGAAATATCCAAGTAGGCTCTTCTAAACTAGTAATTTTTTTTGCATTTATTCGTTCATCAGCATGTAAGTGTATATTTCCTATGAGGAAAAACATTGTATACATTAGGCCTATAACAAGTAACCTTTTCATTTGCATATCTCCTTCTCTATTTTTTTATATACAAAATACAATAAAGCCCTCCTTCTTCACTTATAACTGTCGTCAATAAGTTACTTATCAGTGTAATTATTATAGTTACATTAACTCGTGATTATCAATCATTAAATGTATGTAATTTTGCATATATGAATATTTTGTGATAAATTCCAAAATATCGTATAATTATCAATATTTTTTCAGACATCATTCAATAAAAAAAACACGAAGACTCTTAAGTCTTCATGTTTTTTATACATGTTATTACACTTGTGATTGAATTAATTACTAAAATCTTTTTAATCGTAAAAAATCAATTATTTTTAGGCTGATAGCCGTACCTAATCTTTTACAATTTACTCATTCTTTTTGTTCTGTAATATTAAATTTTGAAACCAATTCCGTTAATTCTTCCACCTTTTCTTTCATTTTGTTGGATTGGATTGATATTTGTTCAATTGATACGGCCTGTGATTGAATTGAATTTACAGTTTGAAGAGTCTCCTTTTTCACATCCGTTGCAGTTTCAGAAACTAGCGAAAGAGAAGCATTTACTTCTTCTGTACCAGCAGACATCTCTTCTGTCGCTGCGGATACTTCTTGAATTTGACCTGTAATCTTATCAATATCTCTCATAATAGACAAGAAGGTTTGATTCGCTTTGTAAGCAGCTTCTTTTCCTTCTACTGCCTTTTGTTGTCCTTTTTGCATGACATTAACTGTATCTTGGGTATCTTTTTGAATGGATTTTATTAAATGATTAACTTCTTTTGCAGATTCTTTAGATTGCTCAGCCAAGTCTCGAACTTCTGCGGCAACCACTGCAAATCCTTTCCCATTCTCTCCAGCACGTGCCGCTTCAATAGCGGCATTTAAGGCAAGAAGATTCGTTTGTTCGGCAATATTAGTAATTGCAGCGAGAGCTGTATCAATCTGTTGTGTACGTGTAACAAGTTTATTTATTACTTTTGATGTTTCCTCGACAACATCATGCACACTATTCATTTGAAGAATAGAGTGATTTATCACTTCACTACCGATATTTATTCGTTCTGTAGTCGTTACTGCTACCTCAGCGACTACTGCTGAAGATTCAGCTACAGTTTGCACCCCGGTTGTAATTTCTTCCATTGAGGATGAGCTCTCCTGAATACTAGTTACCTGTCCTTCTATTTTTGTTTTTACTTCTAAAACAGTCTGTACAACCTCATTTGAAATACTAGACGCTCGATTTGTATCTTGTAATACGCCCTCCGTAGTAAAAATAACCTCTTGTGTTGTCATCTTAACATTCGCAATTAATTGTTGAAGGTTATCTAACATACTATTAAAAGACTGAACAATATGCCCTAATTCATTATTTGCTTTATAAGGAGTACGTGTTGTTAAATCTCCAGCTGCTACTTTTTCCATATCATTTTGTAGTAATGCAAGTGGTTTTCGGATAGTTAATTTAATAACATATCCAATTAATATAATTATTAAAATTGCTAAAATCGAAATACTAACAAACATTATCATTGTATTTTGAGCACTATTATTATTTTCCTTCTGTAAAAGCTCTGCATTATTACTATTATATAAAATCAATTCACGAATTGATTTTATTGATTTTTGCATATTAGGTTCAATCTCTTTTAGATAATATGCATATGCTTCCTCATTATTAGACTTCCCTAATTCTTGTGCTTTCTTCATTTGAGTCCTTAATTCATTAAATGTTTCATGAAACGTGTTATATAATTCTTTTTCTTTAGTAGAAATAAGTTTAGCCTCAAACTGCTTTAAAAGATGATCATTTTCCTTACGAATCCCATCCATTTCTCTTATTAATTCGTTCATTCTTTTTTCATCTTTTGATAACATTATTTCCATAAAGTTCATATTAACGTGATAAAAATTAGATTCTACAATTCCAATCCACTCAATTGGCAGTAAATTATCCTCATACATATTAGAGGAAGTACTTTTCCCTCTTTCTAACCCCCAAAACCCTATTAGGGATAATACTATACATGCAATACTTGATATAGTTATTAATATGTTTAGTTTTGTACCAACCTTACTGTTTCTTAATAATTCCAATTCACTTTCTCCATTCTAATATATAGTTTAAGTAATGTATTTTATACCA
>NZ_WEII01000205.1:0-4058 GCF_009183805.1 Bacillus sp. B2-WWTP-C-10-Post-4
ATAAACGTTAAAGAGATAATTATTAAAAATAAAATATTTGTAAGATGATTTATCATTAGCTCATATTTTTGAATGTATACTGCCATCATACAAGCAACGATATTAGTCGCAATGCCAAAGGCAATCATCGCTCCCCAAACCCTGTCCGAAAGTCCCACTCCTGAGTCAGTCCCTTCCTAAACAAAATTCCTTTTCCTTAATTAGTTCCTACACCCTATTCAAGATATGCTAAATTATCCTTGTCTGATGAATATCTATTTATCTTTTCATATAGAGCAAACAAAATTTCTACTCATAATTTTTTCTTTATTAGGCAAACTATGTCTAAGCCGTTTGAACTAGCGGCTTCACTCTTCTGGTAATGGGATAGCACAATTTATTGAATTGACTAACTCATTCAATCCACTGGCACCGGCAGGCAACAAAATAGTTGTCTGCCATTTTTATCATTTCTAAGCGCCGTTTAACATCATATAAATAGTGTTAACCATGTTAATTGAATATTAGTAATAGTAAGTATAAATATTATCAATTTACTATATATTACATATATGTAAAAATGGATGTATGTTAAGCTTTTTCAAAATCTTTCCCCTAATAAAGATTTGAAGTAGCATTTCATGATTCTCCTTACTGTTAATATGCCTTGAAAAAGAACCCTATAGGGTTCTTTTTCTTCTCATTATAACCTTAGTAAGTCCATACAAAAAGGACTGCTAATTACCTGCAGCCCTTTACACATTAATATACACTTGTATTAAATACTTAACACTTTATTGTATTAGGCATTCATACATACTAAACATGCCATTATCATTTAGACATATAACACTTTAAAGTTTAGAAGTATACAATAACAAATCGTTCCCAGCTTCCAGCTACATAACTAGTAGCTGTTAATTCTCTACCACCATTTGCTGATATATACCTGCCATTACTGAGTGCTTGTAATACATATATCCTATTGTCTCCACCATTATATAAGATAAACTTTTCCCATGCCCCAATTGATGTACGATCTGCTACTACTCTACCATTTGGCTCAAACGAAACATATTTCCCATTACTTTTGGCTTTTAAAGCGTACGTATATAATTCTCCAGTCGGAATTAATTCGAATTTCTCCCATTCATTAACAGCATTACGATTTGCTATTACATTTCCCAAAGGCTCAGCAGAAACATATTGTAAATTTGCTGCCTGTATAGCAACTGTCCAACTTCCATTAAATAAATTCACGCCTTTTAGTGAACCTGCTTTTGATAGATTTGCTGCCGATACATCATTCGATGGTGTAATCATCAATATCATTAAAACCATCGGCAACATCATTAAAACTAACTTTTTTGAGATTGTATTACCACTTGCACGTGTTATGAACCTCTTCATTTCCATTCCTCCCTTAATATACATAGAACTCATATACATCATACCAAATATGTAAAATATTGTAACAAAAGAGAGGTTTTATCAATAAATACCTTACTATTCTGTTTCTTTTTTCTCAAATCTATATCACTTAAACATGCATCAATTCTCAAGCATATTTTTAAAATCCCTCCCTGATAAACAAATATAGCAGTTGATAGCAAGGAGAGTGTATACAAAAGAGAGAGTATTTTCATTTCACTTTTCTTTAAATAAAAGCCAAATAGCCGTTCATAATGAACGACTATTTGCATCTAACTAATAATTAGAATGTTCTTCATATTAATCTATTTTGTTTAATCCCGTTGAAGTAACTTGATAGATTCTTTTTTTGCCTATATATTCTTGTTTATTATTCTCAAAGTTAATAAGTGTAGCGCGTGTCTTTTCCTTTACTGCTTCCCCTTCTATATGGGTCAACTCAATGTAATCTCCCACTTTTACCGGCACGGTTTGACTTTCAGCAGTTTGTTGACTATTTCCCACTATATCCTTATTGTATACAACACTACCGGTTGAATTCTTTACTGTAATACTTGCATACGTATTATTAAAGTAAGAATGTGGTACGCCTGCTTCTAAATTCACCTGCATTTTCTCTGTTGTCCTATTATAATCAACTTTTGCGATTTCTCTATCACTATATCCTTTTAAAGACCACCCAAAATGATTTCCATCTAAAACTGTTGTTTCTGGCATTTTTTCTACTTTCTTCAAGCCTTCTTTTGTAACTTCGTATATGACTTTTTTTCCAAAGCTCTCTTGTTTACTATTATCTACATTTGTGAGAGTAGCTCTATGCACACCTTCTAGATGTGTTAACTCAATATAATCTCCTAATTTGACTGAAACTTTTTGCGATTCAGCATTTTGTTGTTTATTTCCATAAATGTCTTTATTGTATACTACTTTTCCTGATGCATTTTGGACTTTAATACTCGCATATGTTTCATTAAAATAATGATGCGGTACGCCTGCTTTTAAGTCCACTTGCATTTCTTCTGTCGATTTATTGAAATTAATTTTAGCAAACTCAAAATCACTAATTCCTTTTAGGGACCATGCAAACTGCTTTCCTTCTAAAATACTAGAAGAGTTCGGTATATCTGAATTAAAACCTAAGTTATCTAATATAGTTTTTAAATCAGGTAAAACACCTATTCTATCATTCCACGGATCTTGAGATTTTGTTCCTGTATTCGGATTACTTAAGATATTTCTTAATTCTACTGGTGTATAAGGAGAGCCTCGATGTTCTTTAGCAATACCTTGTATCGAAGTTGCTGCTCCAGCAATAATTGGTGAAGCACTTGATGTTCCACTAAATGTTGATGTATATAAATTTGTAGTATTTTGACTTGGATTTGCTGATGTTGTATCAACATTTTCTCCCCATCCATATACATCTAATCGACTTCCATAATTTGAAAACCATAAACGTTTATGTGGAACAGTTGATGATCCCGCCCCAACCATAATAGCACCTGAATCCTTGAAGTCTGGACTATTTCGATTTAAGATCTTTTTTCCATTACGATCTTTAAAATTATCTAAGTCGTTTGAACCATTTGCGCCAGCTTCTATAATAATAATCCCTTTATCTACACCAACACGAATTGCATCAAAAATATCTGGATGTACTTCTACAGGTAAATATTTATCCCCATACCCATCATACGAAGCTTGTGCCTCTAATAAAAGAATATCTCCCGCTTGTAAATTATGCACAGCACTTAAAATAGCATCCGCCGTATTATAAATTCCATTATCCCTGATCTGGGATATTACTTTTACATTTGCTTTTGGTGCAATTCCAATATTTCCAATTTGATTATCTTCAGATGAAACAATTCCTAATACAGAAGTACCATGAGCTCTATGCTGGCTTATATTTTGTCCCGACATAAGCTTAATATTTTTATTGACTAAATCCTCATGGTTCAATAACCATCCATATTCCATATCCACAAAAGTTGTACCCTTCCCATCACCACCTTTAATGCTCCAAGCATGCGAGGCATTAATTCCCTTTGGTGCCGCTTCAAGATATCCTTGATTTTTAAATCTAGGATCATCGTACGGATTAACAGATAAATTTGGAAACTGTATTTCAGGGGGTGTCAAAATTTGTTTTTCTTGTATATAAGCCTCCTCTACGAGAGAAGATGTTTCAAATTTTTTCAGTAATAATTCTATTTCTATGTTATTAGGAGCTTGTACAATATAATAATTTAATAAATTATTAGCTGATTCATTAGCAACTGATTTAGATTGTACTGATAACTTTTCAATCTCTATCGGATTTACAGATGAGAACAGACGATTCAAAGTAAGTTCTGTATTTTCGGAAAATAACTGCTTTAAATTGTTATCATAATCCCCATTTTTTATTCGTTTCTCAATACCATCTTCATAAGGTAAGTCAATTTGATTTTTAAACTTTACAATTAATCTTTCTTCCTGTGAATCTCTTTCTTTGTATGTGACATTATTAGATTCAGCGTAAACTTTATTATGAATACTATCATTTTGTAGGATTAGATCTGTTCCTACAAATGTGGTCATTACAATTGATGAAATTAAAAACCCTTTAAATATGTTCATACTATACCCGCCAATCTATATTCTCT
>NZ_WEII01000206.1:0-4036 GCF_009183805.1 Bacillus sp. B2-WWTP-C-10-Post-4
TAGATATGGTATCAATAAGCGATCGTTGCCTTACATTTAAAGTAGCTGAAAATTGTAAAACAGCTCCTAACAGGCGGATTTTTTTTTGTTCGCTTTTATCAAACCAACCTTCAAATGGAGATAAATGTTGTTTAAATAACATTTTTGATTTATACGATGCAATAAGCGCTAGCCTTACTCGATCTTTATGCATCATGCCATCAATTGTCTTATTCGCTAATAAATAAAACGTATGTAAACGACTTGCTTCTTCGTCTATATATTTGCCTATATTAAATACTTTCGCTGCTTGATGGAACACTTCCCAGTCTTTTACTGACATAGAAATAAGCCCTATTTCCTCAAGTTGTTTGCAAATTAGTCTTCCATGTTTAATAAGCTGAATAACAAATTCCATGTCCATTTCGTATTCATGTGATAGTAAATGCAGACTTTCTTCAACTACGTTCGGATAATATGAAATCCCCAAATCTTTTGTCAACTCTTCATAGAAAACACCTTCTCTTAACCCTTTTCTACTTAATACAAATGCCGGTGCCTCTATAACATTAACAAGTGTATGAAATACTTCAACCGCTGGAATAATCGTATCTGCTCGATCTTTTGCCAATCCTTCCAATTTCTGAAGTTCTATGTACGACAATTTTTCCAATTCATCTTTTACACTTTCAATATCTTCTTCTTTCATCTTGTATAAATGTAATCCTGCTATAGGATAGCATATTAAATTTTGATGGATTTTCACTAAGTTCCTAGCACTACCACCAATTGCAATAAGAGGCAATTTCTTATTGATTAACCATGGTAACGTTCGAAATTGAAACTCTAAATACTGTTGCATTCCCTCTAACTCATCTTTAGTAGGAATATCCCCTTTAATAAATTGTTGCTTTAAAGAAAGTGCCCCAAATGGAAAACTATGGTACTCTAAAATCTCTCTATTTCTAAAGTATGTAACTTCTGTACTTCCCCCGCCGATATCTACCGTTATTCCTTCTGAAAACGATGTAGAATTCATAACCGCCAAGTATCCGTAACGCGCTTCCTCATACTCTGATAATACTCTAAGAGTAAAGTCCGTTTGTCCTTCAACAAGCTTTTTAATTTCCTCTTGATTCTCCGACTGTCTAATTGTTGCTGTTGCAACACAAAGTACATGATGCAACTGATGGAATCTTGTACTTTCTTGAAATTGAAATAATGTCTGTAATAATACTTCTATTCCCTCTTCATTCAACACACCATCAATTAAGTAATTCCTTAACCTAGCAACAACTTTCGTATTTTCAATCTCTTTATAAAAACCTCCATTTTGCTTTTCATAAATAACTAAACGCATTGTATTAGATCCAATATCTATAATGGCATACTGTTGTTTTAATATTTCTTTCAAACTTCTCACTCTTTCATTATCAAATTTCAAAAACATATTCTATTACTATTATACAAAATAGTTGTTTTTTGTAACAATATTGCTTTAATATTGAAAATATATACAATCACTTTTTGCGTATAATAAATACCTATTTTATTTATGGTATAATAATGAAAAATTGAAAGGAGATTCAATATGAAACCTTCACAACCACAATCTCAATTACAAAACCAACATTCTATTAATCGACTAGCTCAATCTATTTTCGTTGTGAATCGTCATGCTAAAGCAGCTACTAATCCTAAATATTTATACTGGTTAAAAAAGACAGCTTTAGAACGTTTGATTGCTGAAAAAAAAGCAATTAAAGAAGGATTACATTTTTCTAGAAACCCACGTTTTAGCCAACAACAATCTGATGTCCTTATACGTTTAGGCGATTATTTTTTCCACATCCCTCCTACGAAAGAAGATTTTCGAATTCTACCGCATCTTGGTCATCTTGAATCCTCCTATCGAAATCCGAAAACAACCTTATCTTTAACAGTGGCAAAAAAAACAATTCAAGATTATATTGGTCCTGAAGCATTAAAACAAGAAAAAAAATTAAGTGAACCTGTTCCATGGTATAGTCGTACTTATACAAAAAAATAAAACAGTTTGGCCAAGTGTAGGCCAAACTGTTTTATTTTTTCTCTTCTTTAATTTTAATATTTGCTTGTTTATAAAAAGCTACTTTTTCTGTATTATAAGACTTTGTGAATTCATTAAATTTATCTTTTTCTGACTCAATATCCTTATAAGATTGATTTACTACTTTTACTTTTTCACTAATATCTTTTAATTTAGTACCTTTATCTTGTAACATTGTATATAACTCTTTTTCTTGTTTTAAAGATTTGTCATAGCTGTCATACATTTTATTAAATGAATCGTGTCGTTTCTCATACGTGCTTTTCACTTTATCAGCTTGATCTTTCAATTTCTTATCTTCAATTTTCTTCACATACTTCTCAGCTGACTTCACTTCTTCTTGCGCTTTATTTAAAACTTCTTTTTCTTTTGCAAGCACTTTTTCTCGTTCAGTTGTATTTTTCACTGCTTGATTCAGTTTTTCTTTAACAGTTTGATTATTATCTTTTCCTTCTTGAACAATCTGGTTATATAATTCTTGTCCTTCTTTCTCTAAAGTCTCAAGTTTTTTTGCATCTTCAAACATTGTTTTTTCTTGTTTAGCAGCGTTTTCAAACGCTACATATAATTCTTCTTCTGGTTTCGGACCGAAACAACCGGCTAATAAAATCATTGATAATGCAGTTACAATTGCTAATTTACTATATTTCAACATCTCTTCCTCCTACTTATAAACGACCATCGTGTAATATAAAAAAGTTATAAAATATGTAATTGTTCTATACACTCGCATCTTTTTTACGAAGATCATTAATATTGTTTGTACAAATTATTACTTGATATTACATTATTCTTTTTGAATTATTTAGCAATTCCATATCCATCTTTAAGTATACTACTTCGTGTTTTTTAAGGCCTGTTCACACTATGTATTACTTTAATGTCCACGGAATTTCACCTCAGTCTTAATAAGACTATAATAGTTCACCTGATAAAAGGTGATCGCTCCGCTCTCACGTCTATCATTCCCTTTCCAGCTTTCTATCAATTAATCTCTTTGTTCATTTTACACAGTACAATCGATATCTCGCAACAACTTACAAATATTCTTTTCATTTCCTAAAAAGGAAAAGTGTAGAGCTTGCTTTCCTCTACACTTTTAAAATAAAACACACTGTGCAAATTGCATTGACACTACCATCATAATTATATGCTTATTTCATATATTTTTAAAGACTTTTATTACAAACGTGGCGTTTTTTTGTAATAAAAGTCAAAAAAATGTTACAAATAAAACATCTTCCTATCATATATCTTCAAATCAAAGCTTCACTCATTTTCTTGCAAATTTCTATACTGGTACAATTGATTTTGCGACTTTCTCAACAGTTCTTCAAACGTTTTTCCTTCTACTGGATAGCTAGCTGCTCCAAATAAAAGAGTGACACTGAGTAAATCACCTTCTATTTCACTTTCAATATTTTTCATTAATCGTTTTGTTATTGTTGATGTTTCATGACCATTATCAATTGCTACAATAACGTACTTATTTTCATCCCACTTTGTAACAACATCGCCCTTCCGAATTGTCTTTACAATGGTACTCTCTAATTTTTGTACTAACACTCCCAACTTTTTTTCTTGCAACGTGTCTTTTAATCCTTCCCATTCTTTTACAGAAAGAATGTACACTGTAATATTACGAGAATCTCTTTCAGATAAAGCAGCTACTTTCCCAAAAAAATCAACAACAAAATCATTGCTTGCCATTCCTCCTACTTCCATACCCATACGCTCGTTCGCTCTTTTATCGTACCAATGTCCAAAATAATAACTTAGTATCATTTGCAATATATAAATAATAAAGACGGTATAAAATGATCGTGAATCCAGTTTTGCAATTACATCCTGAAGTGCAATCCATTCTGTAACTGCCACAGTATTGCCAAGCAATAATCCACTAATTTTCCCTTTATGTTTCATACTTTTCCCCCTTTTATACCAATATATGTTTCTATATCAATAATG
>NZ_WEII01000207.1:0-4027 GCF_009183805.1 Bacillus sp. B2-WWTP-C-10-Post-4
ATATAGAAGTTTAAATTTACGTAGCTAGTGGGGGAACCAATATGAAAATGAATGAAATAGTAGCAAGTACACAATTTCCAAATACAATCGAAACAATAACAAAAGATTTAAAAGCATTAGGAGTCGAAAAAGGAATGACAATTATCGTTCATTCATCACTAAGTTCTATCGGGTGGATATCTGGTGGTGCGGTTGCTGTAGTAGAAGCATTAATGAAAGTTGTTACGGAAGAAGGAACGATAATAATGCCAACGCAATCTTCGGATTTGTCCGATCCGAAACATTGGTCAAGACCACCTGTACCGGAAGACTGGTGGCAAATTATCCGAGATAACGTCCCAGCATTTGATTCACGTATAACCCCAACAAGGGGAATGGGTGAAATAGTTGAATGTTTTCGTACATATCCGAATGTAGTACGTAGTAATCATCCGTTAGGAAGTTTTGCTGCATGGGGAAAACATGCAGTAGAAATAACAATGAACCATTCGTTATCAATGAGCTTTGGAGAAGAATCTCCATTAAGAAAAATATATGATTTAGACGGGTACGTATTATTAATTGGTGTTGGATATGATTCCAATACGTCTGTTCATTTATCCGAGGTGCGTTCTGGTGCATGTGAGTTAATACAAGTAGGAGCACCTATTATAGAAAACGGTGAAAGAGTGTGGAAAGAGTTTTTTGAAATGGATTACGAATCTGAGAAGTTTGTAGAAATTGGTGTGGAGTTTGAGCGAAAAGGAACTGTGAAAAATGGGAAGATAGGGAATGCAATGTGTCGTCTAATGAAACAGCGTGATATAGTTGACTTTGGAACAGAATGGTTTCGTAAGAAAAATTAGTAAGGGATGGTTACAATGAAGGGGAAAAAGGTATTAATTACGAGCGGTGGTTGTCTAGAAAAATGGGATCAAGTACGCGGGCATACGAATATGGCCAAAGGTACAATCGGAAGGATAATCGCAGAAGAACTTCTAGCTAAAGGGGCACATGTTATATATTTACACGGTTATTTTGCGGAGAAACCGAGTGATGTACATAGAGGGTTAGAATTACATCCATTTGAAGGAATCGTTGATTTACAAGATAAAATGAAAAGTATCATATCACATGAAAAGATTGATGCAGTCATTATGGCAGCGGCTGGATCAGATTGGATTGTGGAGAAAATTTGTGATCAAGATGGTAATGTTCTTAATATGAACGGAAAAATTTCAAGTGATATAGCACCGATTATTCACTTTCAAAAGGCTCCAAAAGTATTAAAACAAATAAAAGAATGGGACCCAGAAACAGTACTTGTTGGTTTTAAACTTGAAAGTGATTTAAATGAAGAAGAACTGTTTGAAAGAGCAAAAAATAGAATGAAAGAAGCAAGGGCGAATGTAATGATTGCGAATTCACCACATTCTTTATATTCGCGCGGAGCTGTGCATTATGTAATTGGACAGGATGGTAAAGGGAAGTTGTGTAATGGGAAAGATGAAACAGCGAAAGAAATTGTCAAAAGCTTAGAGTTATTATGTAATCGTGTCACTGCTTTTTAAAATTAAGTTTTTAGATGAGAATGAATCCGCATAGTAATAAGTAAGCGAAACTTTAATTGGTGGGAATTTTACTTTTACACGAATGTGAAGCGTATACCAATCAAGAGCTATACACAGAATAATTGGTGAGGAGTGGATTCTATGGAACATTTATTAAAGCAAGCTATTAAACTTAGAAACGAAAAGAAATATGCGCAGTCTAAAGAGATGCTTATAGGATTAACAAACTTTACAAAGGATGCAGAAGTACTGTATCAGTGTGCGTGGATACATGATGTAATGGGGCTAGAAACAGAAGCAGTTCCGTATTATGAGCAGGCAATCGCAAATGGACTTGATGGCGAATCGCTTTGCGGTGCTTATATTGGTTTAGGAAGTACATATCGTTGTATAGGGGAATATGAAAAGGCAATTACAGTATTAGAAGCTGGGGTGAAAAAATTCCCAGAGAACGCTCCGATGAAAGTATTTTTATCATTAGCAAAATATAACGTAAACGATCACGAATCAGCGATGAAATTATTACTTGAAACTGTCGTGAAAGTAGAGGAAGTAAAAGAATTTGAACGTGCCATTTCATTTTATAAAGACCATTTAAATGAGGTTTTTAAATAAAGGAGTGAACGTATGGAGGTTACACTATCACGAAGGCGAAAAGGTGTTTGGATTGGACTCGTCTTTTTAATTATGCTACCAAACTATTTATTGTATGCCCTTCCAATTATACCAGTTGCGCCGAAAGAAGTTGTGCTTGGGTCATTATTAGATTGCATGTTTGTCATTCCAATCATCACGTATTTCTTCATTATTCGAAAAAGATACTCGTTAACGTATATAGTTCCTGTTGTAATAGCTGGTTATATTTTTGCAAGATTTATTATTCCAAGTGACTATTTACAAGCTTTTTCATTCATCTCTTATATTATTGTTGCGGCTGAAATTGCATTTGTAGGTCTAGAATTATTCCTTCTCTATAAAATTGTTAGAGTGCTTCCTAAAATAATAAAAAAATATAAAGAATATAGAAGAGAAAATTATTCCTTTTCTTATGCAATTGATGCAGCGTTTGACGCTACTATGAAAAGAAGTAAGTTAGTAGATGTCATTCTAACAGAGTGTAAGTTAATCTATTATGCGTTTTTATCGTGGCGTGAAAAAGTACCAACAGGTAAATCTGTATACTCATATCATAAAAAGACTGGTGCTATAGGTGTGTATATCATGATTATTCATGCAACAGTAATTGAAAGCATTGGTTTTCATTATTTACTACATCAGTGGAATCCAGTAATAGCATGGATTTTACTTATTTTAAATGTATACGCGATGATTTATTTTATAGCTGAAATACAAGCGATGCGCAAAAATCCCCTTGTCGTAACAGAAGAACAAGTAATCATTCAAATCGGATTAGGAAAGAAAATTGTTATGCCATTTACACAAATTGATAGTATTGCGTTCTACAAGGGGGAATTGCTAACGGAAAAAGAAGGGAAACAGGTATTGGATGCAACTGTTATGGAGTTCATAAAAGAACCTGCTACTTTTGAAATAACATTAAAAGAGCCAGTGAAAGCGCAGTTGTTATACGGCTTTTCTAAAACAGTAAGTCGTGTTTACTTGAATGTTGATGAAGAACGAAAATTTTATGATGCGGTTAAGGAAAAGTTAAAACATGAGTAATAGTGCTGTTAGTTACATAAAAACAAATGAGCTTCCGTTAGAAGTGAAAAAATATGAAACATGGATAGTGAAAAACTCTTTCTAAATAAGAAGGAGTTTTTATTATGTACTTGTATAAATCATCATATAAAAAACTACGCACTTCTTTATCACTACATAAATGGATATAATTGAGGATAGAACTAGCATAAGGGGAAACAAAATAATGAATAAGTTACTTACATCGAAAATTGAAATTATAGAAAGAAAAATCCGGTATAACTCAACAATAGTAGATCACAATTGCTTATTACTTGAAAAGCAATCACAAAGTATCGTTTTATTTCACGAGGTGCAGTATTCATTTACAATGACTGCAAATGATACTAAGTTAATAATCCCAAAAGGGAGTTATACAATCGCATATTACTGGAAAGACCGTCCGTACAATTTATACGTATGGAGAGATATAAAAGGAAAGTATTTAGGTTCCTATTTTAATATCGTAAAAAACACACAAATAAAAGATGAAGTGGTTTCCTTTGAAGATTTAATCATCGATATTATGGTACTTCCAAATGGAGAATACTTCATATTGGATGAAGATGAATTACCAGAGCCATTAGGAAATTTCGAAGGTGGTTATGTGAGGAAAGCTCTTTATGGATTAAAAGAAATCATTCAAAAAGAGCTGCCACCAATAGTTTTGGAGACAGCCAGGGTGCAGAGGAAATAAAATTTAATTACATAAATATTTTGAATGGGAATGAGTAGTCTCAAGTTATATGAGCTAACTTTTTTAATAAATCTAAGGT
>NZ_WEII01000208.1:0-3929 GCF_009183805.1 Bacillus sp. B2-WWTP-C-10-Post-4
GTTTTAAACTGTATTAATAAAATAAAAATATATATAAAGAAAAGAGTGTAGTTTAATGGAAACAATCTTTAACATTTAAACTGTTTTAGTTTTTTGGATAATATTTACTACACAATTAGCATTAACTACACTTTCTTTCATAGTAAAGAAGAATTGGAAAAAACTTAATATCTCTTTAAGTTGTGGTGTATTAAAGTTTAAAATAGAAGAGTAAGATTGAGTTTTGTATAAGGGAGGTATGATAGTGGTAGACTTGGATATTAAAGATGTCACAGTAAAGATGGAATTAAACGGTGTCTTTTGGAATGAGGATCGGATTGCTGAAATGAAGGTGACTACAAAAGAAGAGCATTCTGTTATTCTTCGTCTAGTAGTTGATTTAGAAAGTAAAACTATTAGGGCGACGAGTGCGGAAATAGTGAATGGATTCTGCCCTCTGTGCAAACAGAAAAAGGACGAATGTAGTGAACTTAATGACTTGCAAAACAAAATGGAAATTTTAGAAGAAGCCTACGATTGGGTGAGAGAACATCCGGAATATCGTTTTCAATTATCTTTTTACGAGTATAATAAATTTGAGGTAGTAAAGTGAAATTTGTATTTTAACAACTTATAGAAGGACTTGGTCAACTAGAAATATTGAAGTAGATATTTCTAATAGAAATAAGCTTGTATAACAAGGAAGGGATATATTTGATTCTGCAACAAATGTCATCTTGCATCAAAAAAATTTGAAAATAAGCATGTTTTATTATAAAGCAGAAAAATCGATTCTTAGTAGAATCGATTTTTAATATAAATAAAAGAGCGCTTATTAAAAGCGCCCAGTAACAACAGTTATATGGAAGTATTTATCCCGTAAAAGCCCGATTGGTGAGGGCTAATAATTAGTGGGGATGAACAAAACCCCACTGATTAAAGTTTCACTTTATTCAATACCGCTCGGATCAAACGAATACTGCTGCTTATTCTCAATCCGCTCAATCACATCTTGCAGCTCATCCGGCTTCAGAAACTCAATAGGAGAGAAGCCTTTTTCAAATGTAAGTGTGTCTGCTTCAATCATAAGTACGTATCGATCATTTACCTTCGCAATATGTATTTGATCCCCGAAATCCGCAAGCAACGCCTTCACAGAGATATGATCGGCTTTTAGTTTTAATTCCACTTCAGGAGCATGCTCGACGATTTGAGCGGTTGCTTCCATTACTTCTTCGGTTGAAAATTTTTCCATAATTTCGCGTTTCGGACTGGCAGCCCATACTTCCATCGCTTGGTCGAATTGTTCGCGTTCTTCCGTACCTTCTTCAAATACATCTTCAATTTGGTCGTATACCATGTCCATTACTTGTGTTTTCATAATTTCAGGCATAGAGCGTTCATATTCGACGAATTTTAAGAAGTCTTCAAAGTAGCGGGCATGTGATGCTTGATGTATTTTTAGTTCGCCTACTTCAGCCATCCCTTCTTCAGGCATGTACGGATATTGGATAGATTTCATATTCTTTGTTGTGATGGCCATTTCAACGTTACGAATCAGTGTTGATTCATCAGAAATAGAAGCAACCTTTGGTTCGAAGTCGCATTTCATTACGAATACAAATGGATCATCAAAGTATTTGCGTAGTTTTGCCTGAGCAATTAAAAATACACCACCACGTACAGCGCTTGTGTCAAGATATGTATAAACGAGAGGTTCGCTCATATCTTTAAAGTTTTCTTTTGTTTCTGCAAAGCGAATACGATTAAAAAGGTTGTAATGAGGGTTTGAATCAAGTTCGTGCCCTTCTTCTACAATAAAGCGACCAATTTTTGTTGGGGCTTGTTCTGTTTTTGCATGACGTTCTACTTTTCGCTTCGATATTTTTAATAACTCACCATTCAAAAATTCTTTTAAGGAACTATCTTCATATTCTTCAGCGTCTAAAGTTTGAAAATGTTTGTAGCGTTTATCAACTGCTTCACCTTTTCCTTCTACTTGTACAACATAAAAGGAAAGATAATTTATTTCAAAATCCATATTTATCACCTTGTTTCATTTCATTAACTCTTATCAGTATAGAGATGGAAAAAACTTTCGTCAATTTATATAAGGAAGGGGGAGCCCCTTCCTTATATAATTTTTATTTTTTCAATTAAAATCCGTCTTCTAATGCTGCGAATGGAATGTTTAGTCTGTTTTCTACTGTGCGTAAACGTTGGTTTAAGCGGTTTAGTCTACGTGTATGGCGCTCAACTGTATTTTCTAGTTGACGAACTCTTTGTTCAAGCTCATTTACGCGTCTTTCTAATTGACGATTTCCAGTGCCAGGAAAAGAGATTGGAAGTTGGAATTGTCTATTTTGGTCATATGGATTCGTGTGCTCTGCTTGATCTATATAAGATTGATATTGTGTTTGTAAGTC
This sequence comes from Bacillus sp. B2-WWTP-C-10-Post-4, assembly GCF_009183805.1. Taxonomy (NCBI): domain Bacteria; kingdom Bacillati; phylum Bacillota; class Bacilli; order Caryophanales; family Bacillaceae; genus Bacillus; species Bacillus sp. B2-WWTP-C-10-Post-4. The sequence continues at coordinate 2,406 of NZ_WEII01000208.1, forward strand.
ATACTGTGGTTGTTGGTACGCATATTGATTATATGGATCATATGGATTGTAGGGATACATAATAACATCCTCCATTTCTTTAAAATAGGTTGAATTCACCATAATGTATGTGCAAAAGCGGAGCGGTGGCACGGCAAATACCTATTTATGTTGACGGGATTTCTCTTTATCAAGCTATTTGCTGGGCAATAAGACCCCCACTGATTACAGTTTCACTTTATAAAAAATAGCTTGAGGGTTTTTGATTTGTATTTCTTTTGCTTAATGGTATATACTGGATAAAAGAGAGAGTTTACATAAAAGTTACAATTCTATCAAACTCAAACTTTTATGTAAATATGTATAGACATTTATAAAAGAAAAGAGTAATTTATATAGAGTGAAAAATAACTTGTAACATTTTATAAACATATTGTAAAATGATTGTAACAAAACATACATAAAAATGAAATAAATACATAATAGTGATGTTGGGGAAAGGGAGAGAGTATATTGTTCCGTAAAGTAAAGGGTATATTGGTTGGGGTGTTATGTGTAGCTATAATGAGTGGCTGTGGTGCAAAAGTAAGTGATGTTGCATTGGTAAGTGATATTGGTGGGCATACTGTAGAGGCTAAAGCAGAAGTGCAGGATACTATTAGTTTAGTTGATGGTCGAACTGGTACTGAAGTGAAAAAATTAGATTTATCTAGTTTAGGCTATTTTGAAGATGAAGCGAAATTTAAAAAGTCTGTAACAAAGGTTGTTGGTGAGGTTGGAAAAAGCGTCGACAAAAAAATGGTTCCTTCACGTATAGCACCTGATGGAAGTTGGCAAGAAGGAAAACCTTCTTATGAATTAATGGAAAAAGAATTAGTAGATAAATTGTTAAATGTTGGTATGTGGGATGCTACGTATCAGTTGCCGATCGTGGAGAAAAAACCAGTCGCAACATTAAGTGATGCGCAAGGAAATGGTACGGTAATTGGTAGATATGAAACGAACTTAGGTGGTTCAACAGGTGGCCGTATTGAGAATATTCGTTTGTCAGCAGCGAGCATAAACGGAGTTGTGTTAGCAAAAGGAGACCGTTTCTCTTTTAATTCATTAATCGGTGATACAACACCAGATAAAGGATATCAATTAGGGAAAGAAATAGTTGATGGTAAATTAGTAGATGGATATGGCGGTGGTGTTTGTCAAACATCTTCAACTTTATACAATGCAGCAGATCAAGCTGGCCTGAAAATGGTGGAGAGAACTACACATTCTAAAACGGTAGGTTATGTTCCACAAGGAAGAGATGCTACAATTGCATATCCATATTTAGATTTAGTATTTGAAAATACGAATGATGCACCTGTGAAGCTTTATATGGGCATTCAGGGTGGAAAGCTAGTTGCTGAAGTACATAAAATGAGATAAGAGTTATAAAGCCACCTTTTCTGAAGTGACCCCCGAAAGTTAGACAGGTCGTTTCATTAGGCAGCCTCTAGGGTATGAGCCCGGTATTGTACTGGGCTCATACCCTTTAATTTTGCCTTA
>NZ_WEII01000209.1:0-3858 GCF_009183805.1 Bacillus sp. B2-WWTP-C-10-Post-4
ACCTAATACAGCTGATAAAGTAAGTCTTAATACTGAAGATGGCGGCATTTCAATAATTTCCCCGTCTTCTTGAAACTTTACAATCAACTTTTTAAAATGTGAAAATAACTCTGTTTCTACTAAATGTTGTATTTCATTTTTTAGTTCTGGCTGAAATGGCACTTCTTGAATTAATATTTTTATCATTGGAAAATGCTTTTTTGCAAATTCAAATCTATTATGAATTACAACCCTTAAAAGTCCTTCATACGATTCATACTCTGATTTAAATATTTCTTTTGCAAAGGTTTGTACGAAAAATGGTGCAGCGAACTTAGTTAAAGTTGGCATTACGACCGCTAGTAATAAATCTTTTTTCGTCTTATAGTAGCGGAAGATGGTTCCTTCCGCTACACCAGCACGCTTTGCAATTTCACTTGTTGAAGTTGAAGCGTATCCTTTTTCTCCAAACATATCAACAGCCGCCTCTAATATTCGCATTTGACGTTCATTTCGTTTATCCGTATTAGTTGCAGCTATTAATTCCTCCAGCCAATCCTTCTGCATTTATAAAGCTCCTTTTTGTCATTATTATATTTTGCGATGTTTCTTTAAAGCAAATACATTTCCTACTGCAAATAATAGTGAAAAAAGTAATAACACAGTAAGATCTAATGCAATCTCTGTAAACCCTTGATTCCGAATCATCACTTGTCTCATTGCGTCAGCGCCGTATGTGAGTGGAAATGCTTTCCCTAACATTTGGAGCCACTTATTCATAGATTCCATTGGAAACAATCCAGAAAAGAAGATTTGTGGCACTATAACAAGCGGTATAAATTGAATCATTTGAAATTCATTATTTGCGTATGCCGATAAAAACGTACCTAATGTTAGTGCAGTTAAAGAGAGCATACATGTAATAAGTAGCGTTAGCCATATGGAGCCAGCTACGTATAAATCTAAAATATAAACGGAAAAGCTTACGATAATAATGGATTGTATAAAGGCAAAGATTCCAAAACCAATAATATAACCTGCGACTATTTCCCATCTTCTTACTGGGGTGGATAATAACCTTTCTAGCGTACCACTTAAACGTTCTCTTACGAAAGATACACCTGATAATATAAATACAAAGAAAAATGTAAAGAAACCAATTAATACAGGACCAAGCCCATCAAACATCGTAAAGTCTTTAGAGCCATGTAAATAATTTACTTCAGGTTTCATAATCGATACATCATTCTTCTCTGTGCTTTTTTGCAATACTTGAAGTACAGCACGATTTTTTGACGAATCACTACCTTCCAACAGAAGTTTCATTTTTCCATTCTCTATACGAAATACTGCATCTACTTTTTGTTTTTCCAACTCAGAAATCGCCTTTTCCTTACTGTATTCATAAATTGACGCTTCTTGATTTTTCATCATTTTTACTATTTGAGCGGGCATATCAACAACAGCAATTTGCGGTATATAGTCTTTCTGTGTAAACACTAGTGACAAAAGCCAAAGTAATAACATCGGTGCTCCAAACATCATTGCTAACGAACGCTTATCTCGAAAAAATTGACGAATAATACGTATAATTACACCAGTAACTCTCATGATGGCACCACCTCTTCTAGCAAAAAGACATCTTCAATCCGTCCAGATGACACGCGTTTTTTCAATTCTTCAGTTGTTCCAACCGCAACTAGTTTCCCTTCTCTAATTAACCCTAGACGCTCACAAAATTCAGCTTCATCCATAATGTGCGTCGTTACAATAATCGTTGTGCCTTTCTTTTTAAGATCATAAAATTTTTCCCAAATCGTTTTTCTAAGAAGCGGATCTATCCCCACTGTAGGCTCATCTAAAATTAATATTTCTGGTTCGTGAAGGAGCGCTATTGCTAATGATAAGCGTTTTTTCATTCCACCTGAAAATTGTTGTACTTGCTTTTTCATATACTGAGACAATTGTACAAGTTCAAAAACCTCTGCAATTCTTGTCTTTTTACGTTTTCCCTTTAGTCCATACATCGTTGCTATAAAATCTGCATTTTCATATGCTGACAATTCTTCGTATAATGCATCCGCCTGAGCCATATAACCAATTCTTTTCATTTCATTTAAATTAGGCATATTAGTATTATTAACAAGCACTTCACCTTTCGTTGCCTCATTAATACCTGCAATCATTTTAATGAGCGTTGTTTTCCCCGATCCAGAAGGTCCAACAAAACCAAAAATTTCTGCTTTTTCAACTTGCAATGAAAGATTGTGTAACACTTCTTTTTTTCCAAAACTTTTTGATACAGTCCGTAAAATAATTGAAGGTTGTTGCACGTTTCATCCTCCTTTTCCAATAAAATGAGTGAGTACTCACTTTTATTTTACCCTTGCTTAATTATATGTCAAACTTCATTGATTAGTATGTATGTTCAATCAACGATATTAAACAATGAAACAGAGTCGACATTAGAATTTCATTTCCTAAAGTCGACTCTGTTTCATTTAAACTATAAATTTCACTTTACGTTTTTAAATTCATATACTTCCGAATTCTAGCAACATCTAAAGAATATTCAATAACTAATTGCTGTAACGGTAAAATAACTGTGTCAGGATATAAATGTGCATATTGTAATGTTTCTGCATATTTTTCTAACCTTTTTTCTAAATACTTTATTATTTGATCAGGATGACTTACTAATAAACATTTACAATAATAATGTATTTGTTCCTCAATCGCCGTGTATTCTTCAATTTCATATTCTTTATGCATGTGTACACCCCTTTAAGTTTTTTACATGAATTACTTATCACAATTTTCACTCGACAAATTTTAAGTTTTTTGATTATTTACACTATAACAAACAATCAGGGTCAAATTTTGTTACTTTATGTAACGTAGAAAATTTTTAACAAAATTGTAATGTTAACTCCTGCAAAATACATAAAATCTCTTTACTCACTTTTGCATAAAAAAATCGTACAGCTTAATTTAACTGCACGACTACAATCTCTGGCCTATTCAAAATTCTTTGCGGAATGATACTATTTCCTAATCCTCTACTCACTACCATTGATGTATTTTGTTCTACATATAAACCTGCTGTATATTTAGGTAAAACACCTTGATTTGGAGCAACTAATCCACCGATAAATGGCAATCTAACTTGCCCTCCATGAGCATGTCCCGATAAAACCAAATCCAACCTCTCATTCGTATATTCCTTTATAAATTCAGGCCTATGGGATAATAATACATTATATCTATCTGGCTGCATTTCAATTTTTGCTTTTTTAATTTCATCTATTATAATATTTCCTTCATCACGGTTTCCAGTAACAAACTCTGGATCATCAATACCTAGCAAGTTTATTTCTTGCTCACCCTTTCGAATGCCTACATGTTCATTCCTTAAAACATTGACACCATATTTCTTCAACTCTTTTTCTAAACTGTTATACTTTCCAGACCATTGTTCATGGTTTCCTGTCACAAAATATACAGGATACTTATTTACCATTTTTTGTATTAATTGCATACTCACTTCTGCATCGTATGATTTACTGTCAATTAAATCACCCGTAATCGCAATAATATCTGGGTCTATACTTTTTATTTTTTGAATTAACACATCTTGATTATCGCCAAATTTTTTATTGTGTAAGTCTGAAATTTGTAGAATTTTATACCCTTTAAAAGAGGATGGTATTTTACTAGAGGTTATTTTAACCTCAGTTATACTTATTAAATTGTTCTGTAAATATAAAAAGATTGTAAAACCTACTAATATACAAATAATCATTACAATTCTATTAATTTTCTTTTTCATATTTTCTCCTTTACATTCTCATCAAACACTTCTATATGCTAACTGAATTA
>NZ_WEII01000020.1:0-47529 GCF_009183805.1 Bacillus sp. B2-WWTP-C-10-Post-4
GTGTATTATATGGTTGATATCTTTAGCAGATTCCTTGAGGTAACGAATAATATTTTATGGTCATATATTCTTATTGCAATGCTAATCGGCTTCGGTCTTTACTTCTCTTTTAAATTAAAATTTGTCCAAATTACTCATTTCAGTGAGATGGTCAGCTTAATTAGTAAAGGGTTTAATCGAAAAGAAAAAAAGAAAGATAGCATCTCACCATTCCAAGCATTTTGCTTAAGTGCAGCAGCACGTATCGGTATCGGAAACTTAGCTGGTGTAGCATTAGCAATTTCAATGGGTGGACCTGGCGCAATATTTTGGATGTGGTTTATCGCAATTATCGGAGCAGCTACTAGTTTTGTAGAATGTACACTTGCGCAAATTTATAAAGTAAAAGATGGAAGTAGGTTCCGTGGTGGACCAGCATATTACATGGAAAAAGGGTTAAACAAACGCTGGATGGGCGTCTGGTTTTCACTTCTTATTACAGTTGCGTATGGATTAATTTTCAATTCAGTGCAAGCAAATACAGTAACAATAGCGTTTGAAAATGCTTTTGGACTAGAGCGAACAATCGTAGGAGCTCTATTAGCCTTATTAGTTGCAGTTATTATTTTTGGTGGCATTAAGAGCATTTCACGTATTACAGAAATGATTGTTCCGCCAATGGCAATCGTTTATATCGGCGTGGCTATTTTTGTCGTTATTAACAACTTCAGTATGTTACCAAGCATTTTCATGGAAATCTTTAACGGTGCATTCGGTTTAGACCAAGCCATCGCTGGTGGTATTGGAGCAGCAATCAAGTTCGGAATTCAGCGCGGTTTATTCGCTACAGAAGCGGGAATGGGTAGTTCTCCTAATGCAGCCGCAACATCTGATGTATCTCACCCTGTAAAACAAGGGCTTGTTCAAGCGTTAGGCGTTTTCGTAGATACATTCTTAGTATGTACATCAACAGCATTTATCGTATTATGTTCTGGACTTTACAAAGGATCAAATTTAGAAGGTATCGAATTAACACAAAACGCATTAAGTTCACAAATTGGACCGTGGGCAAGCACTTTCTTAGCGATTATTATTTTCCTATTCGCTTTCAGTTCACTTCTAGGAAACTACTATTATGGTGAAACAAATATCGCATTCATTAAAGAAAGTAAAACATGGTTAATGATTTATCGTGTTGCAGTTGTCGGAATGGTATTCTTCGGATCAATCGCTGCTCTTAAAACAGTTTGGAGTTTAGCTGATTTATTCATGGGACTAATGGTATTCACAAACTTAATTGCCATCTCATTCCTTAGCAAATTTGCTTACGCTGCATTAGTAGACTATTTGAAGCAAAAGAAACAAGGAAAAGATCCTGTCTTCGTTGCAAACTCTATCCCTGGCTTAAAGAATACAGAGTGTTGGGATGGGCAAGATGTAGAAGAAAAACAAAAGGCTGTTTAACAAACAAAGGCCCTATTACTTCACCGTAATAGGGCCTTTTATTTACAACAGTTCATAATTTGTTCAAATTAATTCCAGCAAAAGGGTTGATTTATAGAAATTACTAGATTATAATAATTATAATCTAGTAATTGATATCACATAACAACTCAAAAGGAGATTGATCATAATGAACAAACAAGTAATCGAAGTATTAAACAAACAAGTAGCAGACTGGAGCGTTTTATTCACAAAACTTCACAACTTCCATTGGTACGTAAAAGGACCTCAATTCTTCACATTACACGAGAAATTCGAAGAACTTTACACAGAATCAGCTACTCACATCGATGAAATTGCAGAACGTATTTTAGCAATTGGCGGCAAACCAGTAGCAACAATGAAAGAATACTTAGAACTATCTTCTATTCAAGAAGCAGCATACGGAGAAACTGCAGAAGGGATGGTCGAAGCAATCATGAAAGACTACGAAATGATGCTAGTCGAACTGAAAAAAGGCATGGAAATCGCTCAAGACTCTGACGATGAAATGACATCTGACCTACTACTAGGCATCTACACAGAACTAGAAAAACACGCTTGGATGCTACGTGCGTTCTTGAATCAATAATAATTAAAAGCGGAAGCGGCTCGTTCAGAACAGGAGGGTGTTGGAACTCCTGATTACGAGGCGCTTTTTGCCTCGAATGAAGGAGTGAAACAACCGACTGTTCTAGCCGCTGGAGCTGGATATCACTTAAAAGCGGAGGTAGCTTGTTCAGAATGTGAGAGGGATGGAGCTTTTGACGTAGAGGCGCTCTTTGCCTCGCAGGAAAAAGCGAAGCCACCGAACATTCTAGCTACCGGAGCTGGATATTACTTTAAAGCGAAAGCGGCTTGCTCAGAGTCGCTTTTTTCTATAGATTGGTCGCGCATGCTGGTACATGAAATTTATATCAGCGATTTTTCCAATATATCGGCGATTCCCCCCAACATATCAGCGATTTTCCAATTATATCGGCGATTCCCTCCAATATATCAGCGATTTTTTAATTATATCGACTTATCGACAAATCACGACAATATTAACAAACACCTCTCTCCTACTTTTATCAATATATTACAATCTCATCTATGTTAAAATATAGGCAACACCCTTTAGCTTTTCCAAATTCATCATTTACTACTTAAATGACGGGAGTGGTTCAGTTGAAAGACTACTTAATTAGAGCATTTTTTGCGTTAATAACAGTTGGGATTCTCTTACTTATAGCTAATATTTTCAATATACGTGTCGAGGTTAAGGACTATGCTTTCCTCGTTGTCGTAGCAATTGGTGGCGGCTGGGGTGGCTGGTACCTGTATAAAAAACAAAGCAATCAAAATGATAAAGGCATTCCAAAGTAATACGGAATGCCTCTTTTTATTGCCTTCTGTAATAAATAATGAAATTCAGACCACTAATACAACCAATCGCAATAAACATGTTAAAACTCTGCACATCTCCGGCTAGATTATACTCATCAACGATGAATCCAGACATAAACAACGTTATCGCGGAAACACCGATACACAATACCGAGATAACTCAAAGTGAAAATTTATTAATCAACTCTTTCTTCTGTCTCAAAACAATTAGCATAACAAGAATAGATGCTGCTAAAATACTTTTAAAAACCGGTCTTAAATACACAAACTCCTCCATCTCTTTCTCCTTTTCCAAAAACATTACATCTAAAAATTAACATATTTAACCAAATTAAAAACACATGCCATCTTAAATTAAAACGACATGTGTTTCCGTATTTGCTATGATAGTTGCTTCCACTTCGTTCCCAAAACAGGACGCTCATAATTTTGGATTGCATGAATTAGTTTATCTGCTGTCTCTGCTGAAACGATCAATTCTTTATTTGATGGATTCATAAATCCTTCTTCTGCTGCACGTTCAACCATTTGCAAAATTGGTCCATAAAAACCTTTTATGTTTAATAAACCAACCGGCTTATTATGTATACCAATTTGTGACCAACATACAACTTCAAATAGTTCTTCAAACGTTCCGTATCCGCCTGGAAGCGCAATAAAAGCATCTGCAAGCTCTGCCATTTTAGCTTTACGTTCGTGCATCGTCTCTACTTCAATTAATTCTGTTAATCCTGTATGCACAATTTCTCCTCGGAATAGACCGCGCGGCATAACACCTGTTACACGTCCACCTAAACGAAGAACTTCGTTTGCTACTTCTCCCATTAATCCGACACATGAACCACCGTATACGAGCTCATAGTCGTTCTCAACAAACATTTTACCTAACTGAATTGCCTGCTCTTTGAATTCTGGTCTCTCCCCTAAATTAGAACCTGCAAACACACAAAGCTTTCTCATACCTACACCCCGAAACTATATATTGTTATGATACAATGAACATTGTACAACATATTGAGGAGATGAGGAAGAAATGGATATCGTTGCATTTCAAAGATGGGTTGAGGAATTTTACGAAAAACGAAGCTGGTCACAGTATAATGCCTTTATTCGCTTAAATTTCTTAACCGAGGAAGTTGGGGAAGTTTCACGAGTCGTTCGTGCTATTGAAATTGGCCGCGATCGCCCTGATGAAGATGCGAAAACAGAAGAAGAGCTAAAACAAGAACTAAAAGAAGAACTTGGCGATGTACTATCTAACCTTATTATTCTTTCGCAAAAATATGATTTAGACTTACAAGACATTATGGATGCACACGTCACAAAGCTTTCGAAAAGGTTCGAAGTATCTAAATGAGAATATTATCAATTATGGTATAATATTCTTGTCACAATACTAAGGGGGATTTTATGTTATCAAAAAAATTGCACGACGCATTAAATGAACAAATGAACTTTGAATTTTACTCTGCCCATGCTTATATGGCAATGGCTGCTTACTGTACAGCTGAGAGCTATGATGGATTCGCTAACTTTTTCCTTGTACAAGCTGAAGAAGAACGTTTCCACGCAATGAAGCTTTACAACTATATTAATGACCGCGGAGAGCGCGCTATTATTACTGGATTTGATAATCCGAATAACGAATACGAATCTGTATTAAACGCTTTTGAAGTCGCACTTGAGCACGAGCGTGAAGTAACGAAACGTATTTACAACTTATCTGATATCGCTTGGGACGAGCGTGAACATGCAACAATTACATTCTTAAAATGGTTCGTTGACGAACAAGTTGAAGAAGAAGCTTCATTCGATAGCATCATTCAAAAATTAAAACGTATTACAAGCGATTCAAACGCACTGTTTATACTAGATGCTGAATTAGAGAAACGTACATTTACGCCTCCAGCTGAATAATATTTCAATCACCTTAATACATGTATTAAGGTGATTTTTTTGTTTGCTCTCTATCTTAAAATCACCTTAAATTTCCTCATATTTGACATAGTGCCAGCTATAAAATGGTATTATTTTCAATATAAAAACGAATATACGAGGAGAGGAAAAATGAATCAACGTGTAGAAGCTGTTGATGCAATTCGTGGTTTCGCTTTGTTTGGCATTTTACTAGTCAATATGACATTAATTCAATTCGGGTTCTTCACCAGTGAAAAACCAACTTATCTATTCGGCGATCTTGATAAAGGCGCTAATTGGTTTATTCAATTCTTCGGCACACATAACTTTATATCCCTATTTTCTTTTCTATTTGGGCTTAGCATTATTTTGTTACAAAAAAGTATTATCGCAAAAGGAAAAAAATTCTTCCCCACATACATAAGACGTATTATCATTCTTTTACTACTAGGCTACATTCACGGCACTTTTGTTTGGGAGGGCGATATTTTATTTGCATACGGAATAATCGGGATTTTCTTAATGATGTTCATCAATCGAAAACCGAAAACTTTGCTCATTTGGGCGATTATTCTACTCGCACTTATTACACTTATGTCTTATCAAACTGATCCATCTACAAATACAGATGATTTTGCACCTTATACTGAAAAAGAACATAAAGTCCATCAAACTGGAAGCTATATGGATCACGTCAACTTTAGATTGACTGAAAATCCTTTTGATTACATGGGAATTGACGGTGCATTCGGATTATTTTTCATATCAGTTTTCGCAATAATTTTTATGTCTCCACTGTTCCTACTCGGAATGTATGTAGGGAAAAAAGGCTGGCTATTTGAGGTCAGTAAACATATACCTGCTGTCAAAAAAATATGGTTTGCCACCGGTCTCTTCTCTTTTACAATTAAAATCTTAGCTATGTTCGTAAAGCACCCGCTTTTAATTATGCTACAAGATGGCCTTACACCAGTAACTATGACCTTCTTTTACGGAAGCACAATCATTTTATTATTCCATTACAAAAAAGCAACCCGTCTACTAACATACATGGCGAACATGGGGAAAATGTCCGTTAGTAATTACTTAGCGCAATCTATTATCGCAACAACCATTTTTTACGCATATGGATTTGGCTTATACGGGAAAATTGGCTATTTCTTTGGTATTCTTTTAACCATCGGAATTTATACGATTCAATTATTCGTTAGCACCTATTGGCTCCAAAAATACCGAATGGGGCCAGTGGAATATGCGTGGAGACTAGGAACTTATTTAGAGAAACCACGTTTTAAAAGAGACTTGGATAAAGCAAGTTAAACAAAAAAGCAATGAGCCTACGCTCATTGCTTTTCTTAATTTATTAAAGCATAACCCCAACGATAATCGCTGATAATATACTTACTAACGTTGCACCGTATACAAGTTTTAAACCGAATGATGATACAACGTTTGCTTGTTTGCCATCGATACTCTTCGTTGCACCTGCGATAATTCCGATAGATGAGAAGTTCGCAAATGATACAAGGAAGATAGATAAAATACCTACTGTACGAGCTGATAAATCACCAGCTACTTTACCAAGGTCAAGCATTGCAACGAATTCGTTCGTTACTAATTTTGTTGCCATAATTTGTCCTGCTTGTAGCATCTCTGATGTTGGAATACCCATTACGAATGCTAATGGTGAGAAGATATATCCTAAAATGCTTTGGAACGTGATTCCGAAAATTGAATCGAATACACCGTTAATTGCTGTAATTAATGCTACGAAACCGATTAACATCGCCGCTACTGTTACAGCGATTGAGAAACCAAGCATAATATATTCGCCTAACATTTCAAAGAATGTTTGTTTCTTGTCTTCTTGTAATTCTAAAATATCGTCTTCTTCTTTTACTTCATATGGATTAATGATATGAACGATAATGAATCCACTGAATAAGTTTAATACTAGTGCTGTTACTACATATTTTGGATCAATCATTTTCATATAAGAACCGACGATTGACATCGATACTGTAGACATTGAAGATGCACAAAGTGTGTATAAACGATTTTTCGGTAATTTGCTTAGTTGATCTTTTACTGTAATGAATACTTCCCCTTGACCAACGATTGCAGCTGCTACCGCATTATATGATTCTAGTTTTCCTAAACCGTTAACTTTACTTAATAGGAAACCGACTGCACGAATGATAATCGGTAAAACTTTAATATGTTGCAGAATCCCGATTAATACTGCTAAGAAAATAATCGGTAATAATACTGTTAAGAAGAATGGTGCTTGTCCATCGTTTGCTAGACCACCAAATACGAAATTAACCCCAGCTTCCGCAAATTTTAAAATAGCGCCAAATCCATCTGCGATTCCTTTTACTAATACGAATCCGACCTTTGTATTTAGTAAGAAATACGCAAGTACCAATTGAATGACAAGCATAAGTGCAATTGGTTTATATTTAATTTTCTTACGATCTGAACTGATAAGGAAACCTAGTACAAACACTACAAGTAAACCGACTAGAAACATTACGAACTTCATATGTGAATCCTCCACTTCTCCCACGAGTTATTGGTCGTATAACGAATGACGTCTGACCATTGTTGTTAAAAAAATTTAAAACCCCTAAAACTATTCAACTGTCATCTAAAATCAGTAAGCGTTTACATAAATTGCAATTTATAAAAGGTAGCTTCTTCTCTCCTACCATAATTGAAAGTCTGAAATTGATACCACCTACAAATCAAATTGTAAGCGTTATCTAGACGAAATGCAATATAAATTTTAAAAGATTTTTATATGTTAATATATTCCTAATTAATTGGTTTTTTCATGCAAATTTACCATAAAAATAGCCCTAGCTATGAGCTAGGACCATCTTTTTTTATAACATAACACCAACGATAATCGCTGATAGAATACTTACTAATGTCGCACCGTACACAAGGCGTAGACCAAATGATGATACAACATTTGATTGATTTTCATCGATACCTTTCGTTGCACCTGCGATAATTCCGATAGATGAGAAGTTCGCAAATGATACAAGGAATACAGAAAGGATACCAACTGTACGAGCCGATAAATCACCAGCTACTTTTCCAAGATCAAGCATCGCAACAAACTCGTTTGATACTAATTTTGTTGCCATAATTTGTCCCGCTGTTACCATCTCAGCTTGCGGGATACCCATTACGAATGCTAATGGTGAGAAAATATATCCTAAAATAGCTTGGAATGTAATACCGAACATTGAATCAAACAAGCTATTAATTGCTGTAATTAATGCTACGAAACCAAGTAACATAGCTGCTACTGTAATCGCAATCGTGAAACCAAGCATAATGTACTCGCTTAGCATTTCAAAGAATGATTGTTTTTTCTTATTTTCTAATTTCAGTGTATCTTCTTCTTCTGTAATATCGTACGGGTTAATAATATGAATGATAATGAAACCACTAAATAAATTTAATACAAGTGCTGTTACTACATATTTCGGTTCGATCATTTTCATATAAGAACCAACGATTGACATCGACACTGTCGACATAGAAGATGCACATAATGTATATAAACGATGTTTTGGGATTTTACTTAATTGATCTTTTACTGTAATAAATACTTCTGCTTGTCCAACAATGGCAGCTGCTACTGCATTATATGATTCTAGTTTTCCTAGACCATTTACTTTACTTAACAACGTACCAATAGCACGAATAAATATCGGTAAAATTTTAAAGTGTTGCAGAATTCCGATTAAAACCGCAAAGAATACGATTGGTAATAGCGCTGTTAAGAAGAATGAAACCTCTCCTTTATTAACAAGACCACCAAATACGAAAACGATTCCAGCTTCCGCATATCCAAGAAGTGCGCCAAATCCATCTGAAATTCCTTTTACTAAAATATAACCAACTTGCGTATTTAATAAGAAATAAGATAATGCTAGCTGAATAATAAGCATAATTGCGATTGGTTTATACTTAATCTTCTTTCGATCGGCACTTATAAGAAAACCGAGTACAAATACAACGAGTAATCCTACAAGGAACATAACAAACTTCATTAATAAAATCCTCCATTTAACTCTTCATTAACGTTGAACGTCTGACCATTCAAAACAAGAAATAATCCGAACTTTCCATTTCTCCTCCGTAACCTTCGATTGGATAGGAAATGTCATGAAAACTCTTGTTTCAAAGGCATTTTCCATTCTAACATAAATCACAACTCATATCCGCACTTTTCTTTAAAAAATTACATTTAATTATGAAATGCTCATAAATGTTCGTCTTTTACCATCTATAAACAACTGGATAAAACAAAAAATGAGCATCAAGTTTCACTTGATGCTCACCTCATTATACTGCTTTTTCTTTATCAGCTACTGCTGACTTATCCCAGCACTCTGTATTTTTCAAACCTGGAATAGAATCCGCATAGAATACCGGATCTTTCCCTTGTTTCTTTTGCTTTACGTAATCTGATAATGCCGCAAAAGCATACTTAGAGAGGAATACAATCGCCACTAAGTTAATAACAGCCATAATACCCATGAATAAATCTGCTACATCCCAAACGATTTGAATTGTCGCTACAGATCCTAACATAACCATACCAAGTACAGCAATGCGGTACGCTGTTAATAGCACTTTACTTCCATTTAAGAATTCAATATTTGTTTCACCATAGTAGTAGTTACCTACTAATGAACTAAATGCAAACAAGAAGATTGCAACTGCTACAAATATAGAAGCCCATGGACCGATATGTTGACTTAACGCCTGCTGCGTTAATTGAATTCCATTTAAATCAGCTGCATTATGCACATCTGATAAAAGAATAATAAATGCTGTACAACTACAAATTAATAATGTATCTGTAAATACCCCTAAAGTTTGAATGAAACCTTGTTTAACTGGGTGCGTTACGTTCGCAGTCGCTGCTGCGTTCGGCGCACTACCCATACCTGCTTCATTTGAGAATAATCCGCGTTTTACCCCTAGTAAAATCGCGGCTCCTAGTCCCCCACCTACTACTTCTTTAATTCCGAAAGCATGTAAGAAAATCTCTTTAAATACATACGGAATTGCCGTAATGTTTGTTACAACAACGAATAATGCCACTGCTACATAAATAATTGCCATTACTGGAACAATCATTTCAACCGCGCGAGCAATTCGTTTTACTCCGCCGAAAATAATAACTGCAAGTAAACCAGCCATAACAAGACCTACTAACCTACTATCTGTTTTGAATGCCCCATCAAAGGCAGCCGCTACAGTATTAGACTGTACAGCATTAAAAATTAATCCGAAACTTACTGTTATTAGAACAGAGAACACAACACCTAACCAGCGTTTCTTTAAACCCTTTTCCATATAATACGCTGGGCCCCCACGGAATGCATTCCCATCTTTCACTTTATAAATTTGCGCTAATGTGCTCTCTACAAATGCAGAAGCACCCCCAATTACCGCGATTAACCACATCCAAAATACTGCTCCTGGACCACCCGCTGAAATTGCGATAGCTACACCAGCTAAGTTACCAGTACCTACACGAGAAGCTGTACTCATACAAAATGCTTGGAATGATGATACGCCGCTCTTCTCTTTTTGTGCTTTCCTCGTTTTCGAGCTTGCTCCATCCCCAAGTAATCGAATCATTTCACCGAAGTAACGAACTTGGACAAATTTCACACGAAATGAAAAATAGAGCCCTAACCCAATTAACATCGCAATAATGACATATGACCAAAGGATATTATTTACATCCCCAATTACCCTAGCTAAAAAATCCATATTTGCATTGCCCCCTCTTCCTAACAATAAGAAAATTATATTCTAAAAACTTTTAGTAATCAAGAACTTTATGTTAGGTTTTATGACATGAATACGTTAACTATCTTAACATACGTGTTTTTTCATAAAAATATAGCTATTACATGCATTTATCCAATACTCAATCTCTTATCCTCTTCGACCAGCCATACTTTTAAAACAGTACGTTCCCCACAAATAACGAGAGGAACAAACAAAAAAGTTATATTAATAATTACCCCTCACCCTTTTCATCATTTACTACAACAAAAAAGGCGAGCATCAAATTTACCTCGATGCTCGCCTTTTCAATTACACTGCTTTTTCTTTATCTGTTACCACTGGCTTATCCCAGCACTCTGTATTCGTTAAACCAGGAATAGAATCTGCACTGAAGACTGGATCTTTCCCTTGTTTCTTTTGCCTTACATAGTCTGTTAATGCCGCGTACGCAAATCGGCCAAGAAGTGTAATCGCAATTAAGTTCGTTATTACCATTAGACCCATAAATAAGTCTGCCATATTCCATACAACTTGAAGCGTCGCAACAGAACCGAATAATACCATTCCAACTACCGCAACACGGTAAATTGTTAACCACGTTTTACTTTGCTTAATAAATTCAATATTTGTTTCACCATAGTAGTAGTTTCCTAGAAGTGAACTGAAAGCGAATAAGAAAATAATAATCGCTAAGAAACTGCTCGCCCATGGGCCAATTTGTGAGCTTAATGCATTTTGTGTTAATTCAATACCTTCTAAGTTCGTTGCTTTATATACACCAGAACATAGTACGATAAATGCTGTTGATGTACATACTAAGAATGTATCTACTAAAACGCCGATTGTTTGAATAAAACCTTGTTTGGCTGGATGCGTTACATCAGCTGTTGCTGCCGCGTTCGGCGCACTACCCATACCTGCTTCGTTCGCAAATAACCCGCGCTGAATACCATATTTCATCGCAGCACCGATACCACCGCCTACAGCTGAATCTAAACCGAATGCACCTTTAAAGATTTCTGTAAACACATCTGGTAGTAAATAGAAGTTTTTAATAACAACGAAAATCGCTACTGCAATATAAAGAATTGCCATTGGCGGAACAATCATTTCCGACATACGCGCAATACTTTTTACACCACCAAAAATAATAACCGCAACTAATACTGCTAATACAATCCCAACAACGTAACGCTCAATACCAAATGCATTTTTAAACGCTAATGTAACTGTATTTGCTTGTACTGAGTTGAAAATTAAACCGTAACTAATTGTAATCAGAATAGAGAACCAAATCCCCATCCAACGTTTATTTAAACCTTTTTCCATATAATAAGCAGGACCACCACGGAATCCACTGCCATCTTTTATTTTATAAATTTGTGCAAGCGTACTTTCGACGAAACTTGAAGAAGCCCCGATAATCGCAATAACCCACATCCAAAATACTGCTCCAGGTCCTCCCATAGAAATAGCTAACGCTACACCAGCTAAGTTACCTATACCAATACGAGCTGCAGAACTCATACAAAATGCTTGGAAAGAAGATACACTGCCTTTTTTACGCGTCTTTCCAGTTAACCCATCACTCATTAAACGAATCATTTCCCCTAAATGAGTAATTTGTACGAATTTCAATTTAATAGAAAAATAAAGACCTAAACCAATTAACATTGCAATAAGAATATATGACCAAAGAATTGTATTCGTTGACGAAACGAATTGTTCCAAAATATTCATACAATTAACCCCTCCTTTTCTCCATAAAACGAATTATATTTAAAAAACATTCAAAAATCAACATTTTTCGACAATTTGCAATTTCCAAATATTAGCCAGGTTCACAGTAACAATATCTTTATGACTGACTACCCTCCCTCTAACTGTGCATACTAAAACAAAAAATAAATCTACAAACTACCCCATTGACAAAAGTGTCTAACTGTAACTATAATGATTACATCAGGTTGTAACAAACCTTATTACAACACATTCATTTACTTTCAGATATACACTTTAACAAAACACTTTGGAGGGATTTATTATGAAAATCGGAATTATCGGAGCAACTGGTAAAGCAGGAAGTCGTATTTTAAAAGAAGCATTGGATCGCGGACATGAAGTAACTGCAATCGTAAGAAACGCTGCAAAAATTACAGAAGAAAACGTAAAAGTTTTAGAGAAAGATGTATTCTCTCTTACGTCTAACGACCTGCAGGCATTTGACGTAGTTGTAAATGCATTCGGTGCTCCAGCAGGCGAAGAACACCTTCACGTAGATGCAGGAAACGTACTTATTGAAGCTATGAAAGGTGCACCAAATACAAAATTACTTGTAGTTGGAGGCGCTGGAAGCTTATTTGTAGACGAAGAGAAAACAACACGTGTATTTGAGACACCAGGTTTCCCGAAAGAATATCTTGCAACAGCTCAAAACCAAGGTAAAAACTTAGAAATCTTACAACAAACAAATGACATCACTTGGACATTCATCAGCCCTTCTGCACTATTCGCATTAGGAAAACGTACTGGTTCTTATAAAGCTGGTAAAGACAACCTTCTTGTGAACGCAAAAGGTGATAGCTACGTAAGTTACGAAGACTTCGCAGTTGCAGCACTTGATGAAATTGAAAACCCAAAACATGTAAACGAACGCTTCACAGTAGTTTCTGAAGCTGAATAATAAAAAAATCTCGTAAAACATAATGTTTTACGAGATTTTTTTATTGTTACACTTGTTCTAAACCATTTGGAGTAACCTTAAAGGAAATTTCTTTAAACTTTTTCTTATCTCCTTTTCCAACGAACTCACTATTTTTGTACCAGCTTAAACGATCTGATTCAGCATGATACACTTTTACTACATCACCATACTCGAACATCATACCATTTACTTGCTCAGCAAAATTCTTTGAAGTTTCTTGTCCTTCTGCTGTTACATGTTTTTTCTCCGTTCCATTTTGATCATATAGGGTAATTCCCATATATAATTCATTTTTAAAGTAACTATGAATTTGTTCATTTGTATGCGTTACATGTAGCTTCTTATCTTCATGATTGAACGTTACAATAGAACGAACAACATTACTAAGCCCTTGATATACAATGCTATCTCCATATGTTACTTCTACGGGCACTTCCGTTACTTTCTTATTCCCAAAACGATCTTTCGTTTCTACTTTTACTGTTTGTTTTCCGATTTTTGTTGTATTTGGTTTTTCTACAAATCCAATTACTTCTCCATCTTTCACTTGAACAAAGTTTTTTGCATCTAATTTATCAGCGTTTGTTCCGATTACTACTTTTTGCGGTATAGCTGTTACTTCTTGTCGTGCTTCCATTCTCTCGAAACCTTGCTCTGTCACTTTAAAGGATACTTCATGAACACCATACTGCGTATCTACTAGTTCATTCTTTTTATACACTTTAAATCTATCAAATTCTCTTTGGTATACTTTCACAACATCACCGTATTCAAATTTCATTCCATTGAATTGTTCTGCGAATACTTTCGTATTCTCCGATGCTCTTACCGATAAAGCTTTCTTCTCTTTTCCATCTTTATCATATACAGTCATCCCCATATACTTCTCATCTGCAAATGAAGTATGCATTGGACCTTCTGAATCTGTTGTACTAAATGTCTTTTCTTCATGATTTAACGTTACAACCGATTTAATATTGCTTCCGCCGTGCCATGTACCAAAGAACATAATACTATCTCCGTATATTATTTCTAACGGTACTTCTGTTACTTTTTTATTACCAAGGCGATCTTTCGTTTCCACTTTCACCTTTTGTTCACCGATTTTTGTTGTATTTGGCTTTTCTACAAATCCGATTACTTCTCCATCTTTTACTTCAACAAAATTTCTCGCGTCTAACTTTTCGCTATCAGTTCCAATTACTACTTTTTGTGACATTGCTTTTACTTCTTGTTGAGCCGCCATTCTTTCAAAGCCTTGCTCCGTAACTTTAAAGAATACTTCATGAACGCCATACTGCGTATCCACGAATTCATTCTTTTTGTACACTTTAAATCGATCAAACTCTCTTTGATATACTTTTACTACATCACCATACTCAAAAGTCATTCCATTGAATTGTTCTGCAAATGCTTTTGTATTTTCAGATGTTTTTACAGATACTACTTCCTTCTCTTTTCCACCCTTATCGTATACAGTCATTTCCATATACTTCTCATCTGTAAATGAAGTATGCATTGGACCTTCTGAATCTGTTGTACTAAATTTCTTTTCTTCATGATTTAATGTAACAATCGATTTAATATTCGTTCCGCCGTGCCATGTACCGAAGAACATAATGCTATCTCCGTAAATTACTTCTACAGGAACTTCTGTTACTTTTTTATTACCAAAGCGATCTTTCGTTTCTACTTTTACTTTTTGTTCACCGATTTTCGTTGTATTTGGCTTTTCTACAAATCCGATTACTTCTCCATCTTTTACTTGGACGAAGTCTTTTGCATGTAATTTTTCAACAGCTGTTCCGACTACTACTTTTTGTGGTACTGCTGTTACTTCTTGTAAACCATCAATTAATTCATATCCTTGTGGGGTAATTTTAAATAGTTTTTCCTTTTTCTTTTTAGCTTCCCCTTGATCTACAAGTTTATTATCATCATACCATTCTAAATATTGAGGCTGGATATGATATACCTTAATCATGTCTCCATACTCGAACGACATTCCATCTAACTCTTTTACGAAATTTTTTAATCCTTCATGCCCTTCCGCGGAAACACTCTTCTTTTCATTTCCATTTGCATCGTAAATCGTAACACCTATATATTTTTGGTTTCTATAACTATGCTCCAATATGTTCCTTACTAATGTCGCATTAAATTTCTTATCCTTATGCTGTAAGGTTAGTACCGAGTTTGTGTTCCAATATGTTTTAAATAACATACTATCTCCGTATACCCCATTCACAGAAATAGGAATCGAATTGACATTTTCATTTTCATCTATAATTTCTACATATACAATTTGTTTTCCAGTTTCCTGTTTAGACCATCTGATTTCCCCAGATACTTTTACATTTTCACCCAAGTTTTGTACTAGCTCACTTGCTTTTTTCTCATCTAATTCTTCTCCTGAGCCCGTCCCTATTACAACATCCGGTACCGTATTGACAGCTTCCCCATAAGGTACTTTATATGGTTTCACTTGCTTCTCACGAATAGGAGCATTATCTCTCGATAACCATATTTCGTTTTTCGGTTCAGGTAATTGTAGTTTATCTACTTTTTCTACAGTGTAAGACTCTGCATGTAACCCCCATTTTGCAAAGTAAGGAATCAAATTTTGTCCTGATACTTTGGAAGCCATATAAATAAATAACTGTTTCTTCTCTCTATCGGTAATAACTTGGTCTGAATCTAACAATGGGTAATCTGCATCTGACATCACTCTATACATTTGGTGCAGCCTTGGATAGAACTGATCACCATAAATCAACTGTAACTGCCAGAACATAATAAGTGGATCTGATTTATCAAAATCTTTTTTCTCATCTGGTTGATTCAAATATGCAAAAGCTTTCTCATATCGTCCATCTACTTCCATCCGTGATTTATTTCCAAGAGCCGTTTGCACAGCTAGACTATAAATGTTAACTGTAGTTTCTCCCATTCCTGTCCACTGCCAAGGTTCCTGTTGATGTAAGTGACCAACTTCATGCCATGGCCCCCACCCATCCTTCGTAAGTTCTTCCGTATTCAATATCTTATTCATAACATCTGGGACATAACCAGTATGATAATCTGTAGCAAACATGTGATCCCTTTTTTCCGGGATTCTTTTTTCAACAAACTGTACATAATGGCTCGGAGACTTTGCTACTCCCATACCATCTTCAGATAAACCAGCTACCGAGTTTTCCATTCTAATAATCTTATCATGCAATTTCATTAACTCTACCGGGTCTGTATCTCCCATATGTTTTTTCACAGCATCATAACTCGCCGTAACTAAACTTCTCTCTCCCTTTAATTCTACTGCGTAAGGATTTTTATACTTTTCCAGCATTTCATCCCAATCTGTTTTCGTATGTTTTCCTAATATAAATAACGGGAAGTGACTACCACCTTTTTCAACTTTTGCAGTTACCTCTCCACTATCATTTAAATTATAAAAATACAAAATCCCACCATTAGGTGACTTAATTACATTCTTACCTGGTTTCAAATCAAACTCTTTAAAACCTTCTACATCATAAGATCTCGTTCCTATAAAAGCTTTAATGGACTCTTTCCCTTGTATTTCAATCGTAATTTCTTCATTAGGTTTTGCATAAATTCCAGTTGGTTCATTAGCAGATAAATTAAAATTCTGCTTTAAGCGCACTCTCTCTTCTTCCACATCACCTTTCCCCGGCAACTGAAATACCCTCTGTTCAAAATTACTCGCTTTATTCTCTTCCAACTGCCCGCCCCTATTCTCTTCCAAAGGCGCCGCATACCCGTTCGATGCTTCGAAAGCTACTGGCGATAATAATGTAGATATACATATTCCAGCTACTAATACCCTACTCGTCTTTTTCTTCGACATAATCTGTGTCCCCTGTTCCTTTATTTAGATAAATTACCCTATATATTCATCTAATAAGTAATCCTATTATTTATATAAAAACATTTAATGAATGGACTAACACCTCGCGCACCTGTATCTATTACTACCGCATTTCTCTCCATGCATTCGCTTTCTTACATTGTAAAATTTTTATGTAATATGCCCTCCTCACTTCTCTCTATTTGTGATGAGTTCTCTTGCTACATAAAAAAAGAGAATAGTAAAAGATATTTTTCAGTATTGTCATCTATACATCTAAAAATAAAAACAGCAATAAAAACTTACATTTTCTTCATATATGACCATCTATAGGTAGTTTTTCCAAATGAATTTTACACGCTTTTACCTTCATTTAATAGCCTCCCTCCAAGAATAATATTACAATTTTGTGAATTTAATCTATTAATCGTAACGTCAGGATTTTATTATATTTATATTATTTTTAAATATAATTTAACCTTTAAAAACACTATTTCTATCCATTTTATTTTTTTCAATATAACTTTTATCCTCACATACAAAAAGCATTGGCATATGCCAATGCTTTTTCATTATCTCTTTTGATTCGGTTTATGCGGTTCATTTGGAGTATATGGCTTATTTGGTTTATTTGGAGCCTCAGCCTTTTTCCAACTTACCGCTAACTCTGGACTTGTTTTTTCTTCACTACGCTCAAGTAATACTACTGCATTTTGAATAGTCGGTGTACCTTTATGCGCAATCCCTTGTAATTTCGTTAAATTTCCTGATACTTTAAAGCTAAATCCACCAGCTGGTGTTTGTTTCGGAATTAAAATGCGGAACTTTTCTCCTACATTAAATTCTGTTTTTGTTTCGCCTTTTTCATTTGCAAATTTCACGCCCGCTGGCGCACCTGTTGCTTGCACTTTATACGTTCCGCTTTTTGCATTTGTTTCTACTGTATATAAACCTGTTTCAAAGAAATCATTTTTTAATACTGCTTCTTGTTCTTCTGTAGGAGTTACACTCATCGTAATTTCTTGTAACTCTTCACTAGCGCTTGCTTTTGCAACGATGTCTTTCGTTACTTTCTCTACATTTTTATTGCGGAAATCTAAATCATTAATATCGATTTGTTTTAACGCATTCCACACTGCAAGCTGCGTTGCGTAATGTGCTTCTCTCCAATCAGAAACACCTAATTCTTGTGGACTCTTTTGTGGATATCCATTCAATAGTACACGGTATACGTTAATATCCACTTTCCCCATTTCCGGTAAATCTTGACCGCTTGGAGATTTCAAATCTACATTTAAGCAAAAAGCAATTTTGCCATCTGCGGTTTTAATAAGCTCTGTTCGAATTGGTTTCTTCTTTGACTTACTATAACTCCAATTCATTTCATACTTTGTATGGTCCATAACTTCTGCAAATGCTTTTTGAAGCGGGAATAACACAAATAAAACACTTAAAAACATAGCTAAAATCTTGAACGATTGCTTTATATTCATGTTTACAGCCCCTTATCACAAACTTAATACTAAGTAGTATTTATTTAGAAACTATTTTTATGCACAAAAAAAGAGTGCTTTTACGCACTCTTCTTTCTTACTTTAATCTTAGAAATCGAAGTTATCAGGATCCGGACCAACGCGGTGATTTTGATTTAACGCATCGATTTTTTCCATATCTTCTTTCGTTAATTCGAAATTAAATATATCGGCATTTGCAATAATGCGGTGTTCTTTCGTTGATTTTGGAATAGTGATTACTCCATTTTGAAGATCCCAACGTAAAATAACTTGCGCTGTTGTTTTACCGTGTTTCTCAGCAATTTCTTGTAATTTTTCATTATCTAATAATTGACCTTGCATAAGTGGTGACCATGCTTCCATTTGAATACCTTGTTCTTTACAGAAAGCTTGTAATTCTTTTTGTGTTAAACGAGGGTGGTATTCTACTTGGTTAATCATTGGTTTAATTTCTGCATCTTTCATTACATCTTGTAAGTGATGAATTTGGAAATTACTTACCCCAATTGCACGTACGCGTTTTTCTTTATAAAGTGTTTCTAACGCTCTCCACGTATCTTTGTATTTCCCTTCTACAGGCCAATGAACAAGGTATAAATCTAAATAATCCAGCTCTAATTTTTTTAAGCTTTCTTCATATGCAGCAAGTGTCGTTTCATATCCTTGATCCGAATTCCACACTTTTGAAGTAATGAATAAATCTTCACGAGAAATGCCTGCTTCTTTTATACCTGCGCGAATTCCTTCACCTACAGCTTTTTCATTTCCGTAAATTGCAGCTGTATCAATGCTGCGGTATCCTGCTTTAATCGCCGATTTCACTGCTTCTACAAGTTCTGGTCCATCCTCTACTTTAAATACACCTAAACCGAACCAAGGCATTTCTACACCATTATTTAATACTGTTTTACTTTGTAAGTTTTTCATTTTATTTTCTCTCCTTTTATTTTACTTGATCTCTTTTTTCTAATGTCATACTCCACGCAGTTAAAACAACAGCACCTACTACCATAATTCCACCTACCCAAGCCGTATGAATTAATCCTAACGAGTTCGTTACAATACCGCCCAAGTAAGCACCAAGAGCAATTCCTGCGTTAAATGCTGCAATGTTAATCGCCGATGCTACATCAACAGCGCTAGGTACAAACCTCTCAGCTAATATAACAACATACACTTGTAGCCCTGGAACATTCATAAATGCGAATAGTCCCATGAAAATAATTGTGATGAATCCAGCGACTTTAAATGGCGCTGTAAATGTTAAAACAAATAATACAATCGCTTGAATAAAGAACATGTAAAATAACGCTCGAATCGGATTATGATTTGATAATTTTCCCCCGACCATATTCCCAATCGCAATTGCAATTCCGTATACTAACAAAATAATTGTAACGGTACTTGCTTTAAATCCTGTTACTTCTTGTAATAACGGAGATAAATACGTAAATGTTACGAACGTTCCCCCGTATCCTAATGCAGTAATAATAAATACAAGTAACAGTCTTCCATTCGTAATCAGCTTAAATTGATCGCGAAATGATACAGACGTACCTTTTTTTAAATTAGAAGGAATTAGCATACTATTGGCGATTAAAGCAACGATTCCAATGGCCACAATAACAATAAACGAGGCCCTCCAGCCAAATTGTTGACCGATAAATGTTCCAATTGGTACACCTGTAATAGTCGCAACAGTTAAACCAGTAAACATAAATGCTATTGCACTTGCACGTTTATTCTCAGGTACAAGCGCAGCCGCAATTGTAGATCCAATTGACATAAAAACACCATGCGCAAATGCAGATACAACCCTCGCAATAAGTAACACAGTAAAACTTGTTGCTACCGCCGCAATGCCATTACCAATAATGAAAATAATCATAATCCACATTAATAACGTCTTTCGCGACATACTAGCTGTTAATGACGTTAATACTGGAGCACCAAACGCTACTCCTAATGCATATAAAGAAACAGTTAACCCCGCTGTTGTAACAGAAACATGTAAATCCTCTGAGATAGATGGTAATAAGCCGACACTAATAAATTCAGTTGTACCAATTCCAAACGCACTAATTGCTAGTGCTAATAAAGCAAACATACTTCTCCGATTCGTCTGCATAACCGAAGAAGATACTGTATATGAATTCAATTGAACTCCTCCTTAATGCGAGAAATCCAATCATAATAGTATGATAAAAAGGCCTTTTTATCTTCTACAAAAATAACTTTACTGTTGATATATGCTATTATGAATGGCTTTACTCTTTTTTTGAAGAACGCACTTAAAAGTACGATAGGTACCCAAAAGTAACATAGGCACTTTTTAGTACCGTACTACTCATTTCTCTCTTACGTATGCTATTATGGAACATATTCAACATGATAAAAAGTACGTACTTTAAAGTGCTATAGGCACTTTTTAGTAACATTTAATTGTTTAGCTTCTTTTGTTGGAGAACTTAAATCTACATTCATCAAAGGAGATTTTTATATGAAGAAATACAATATTCCCGTTGAAGCGACTTTAGAGGTTATCGGTGGAAAATGGAAGGTTGTTATCCTTTGTCATCTAACGAAAGGCACAAAAAGAACGAGTGAACTAAAACGTTTAATGCCTGGGATTACACAAAAAATGTTAACTCAGCAATTACGTGAATTAGAAGACGATGGGGTTATTCAAAGAAAGGTATACAATCAAGTACCACCAAAAGTAGAATATTCACTTACAGAATACGGTTGGTCTTTAGAGTCCATTCTTGATTCTCTTTGTACTTGGGGCGAATGCCATCTTGAAAAAAGCGGTAACACATCGATGCTAATTGTAGAAGGTGAATAATAGGAAAAAGGAAAAAACGAACATGAATTTGTTCATTTTTTCCTTTTTTTCTTTATATGTATATACATTTCTAACTGGAACAAAATATTTTATACGCTTTCATACCTTGTCAGCACTACGTTATACACTCAATATCAAATAATTAGGAATCATTTTTATGTTAACATAGGTGTATATAGTATATAATATAGGATATATATTATATACACTTTCCGGTAACGGAGCTTTTCCATTATGCGGACAAGCCATGTATCGGACAGTTCATAAATAATAGGTAAGACGTTATGGTTTTAGATTTATGTTTGCAGCTTACTTGCTGTCATAAATTTAAAGGCATTTTATTGTGTTTTGTGAAACTTTGTATAAAGTTTCGTAAACGTTTACTATCTTACTTATAAAAAATAAGAGTATTGCTATCGTAAAGGAGAATTGGAGATGCCAGAAACTATGACTCAAACAAAGCCAGAACAAGAAACTGTACAAATTTCTGCTAGCCAAGGACAACTTGATGTACTTGATCAGTTGTTAAAACCTGAGGTACAAGAATCATTAACAACACTAGTAGAACAGCTTCCAAAATTAACTGAGCTTGTTAACATTTTAACTAAGTCTTATGACTTCGCTCAAACTGTTGCTACTGATGAAGTATTAAAAAGCGACACTGTTGGTGCAATTACAGAGCTTGTAGAACCTGTAAAAGATACAGTGAAAAGCATGGCTGCAACTGCAATCGAAGCGAAAGATCGTGCTGAAGAAAGCAACGAAGTTATCGGCCTATTCGGTCTGTTAAAATTACTAAAAGATCCACAAGCACAAAAAATGTTCCGCTTTGTGAACGCATATCTTCAAATTAGTGCAGAACGTAACAATAAATAATTTAACTTATAACAACAATTAGTAAAGACGGGGGATATCATACTATGTCAAAACAAATTGTCATCTTAGGCGCTGGTTATGGCGGTCTTCTTGCCGCTTTAAACGTACGTAAATATTACAGCAAATCAGAAGCACAAGTTACAGTGATTAACCAATACCCAACACACCAAATCATCACTGAACTACACCGCCTTGCAGCTGGTAACGTGTCTGAGCAAGCAGTTGCAATGCCACTTACAAAGCTTTTCAAAGGGAAAGACATCGATCTTAAAATCGCAACAGTTGAGTCATTCTCAGTTGATAGCAAAGAAATCAAACTAGCTGGTGGCACTACTTTATCTTACGATGCACTTGTAGTTGCTTTAGGAAGTAAAACTGCTTACTTCGGTATTCCAGGACTAGAAGAAAACAGCATGGTATTAAAATCGGCTGCTGATGCAAACAAAATCTACAAACACGTTGAAGACCGTATTCGTGAATACGCGAAAACGAAAAACGAAGCTGATGCTACAATCGTAATCGGTGGTGGCGGATTAACTGGCGTTGAGCTAGTTGGTGAGCTTGCTGACATTATGCCTAAACTTGCAAAAAGCCACGGCGTAAATCCAAAAGAAGTGAAACTTCTTCTTGTTGAAGCAGGTCCAAAAATCCTTCCAGTATTACCAGACCACTTAATCGAACGTGCAACTACTAGCCTAGAAGCACGCGGTGTTACATTCTTAACTGGTCTTCCTGTAACAAACGTTGCTGGCAATGAAATCGACTTAAAAGACGGTCAAAAACTTGTTGCTAACACATTCGTTTGGACAGGCGGCGTACAAGGTAACCCATTAATCGGTGAATCAGGTCTTGAAGTTAACCGTGGACGTGCAACAGTTGATGCATACCTACAATCTACTTCTCACAAAGACGTATTCGTTGCTGGAGACAGCGCTGTTGTCTTCGCTCCAGACGGACGTCCATACCCACCAACTGCACAAATCGCTTGGCAAATGGGTGAGTTAATTGGATACAACTTATACGCAGCACTAGAAGGCAAAGCATTGGAAGAGTTCGCACCTGTAAACTCTGGAACACTTGCTAGTCTAGGACGTAAAGATGCGGTTGCTACAATTGGAGCAAGCAATACTCCACTTAAAGGCTTACCAGCATCATTAATGAAAGAAGCAAGTAACGTTCGTTACTTATCACACATTAAAGGTCTATTCAGCTTAGCTTACTAAGCTGAATATAAGCCCGAATCATGCCCTGCATGGTTCGGGCTATTTTTTATCCGTAATTTTCTCTAACTTATTTATTCGTCAAAAAAATTATATACCCTTTAAATTTATCTAAATATACTGACTTTTTCAATAAAAGCTGTCCCGTTCGGAACAGCTCTTATTGTCGCTTTTTGTCGGTAAATTGATATATTGGGAAAATCGCTGATATATTCGGATTTGCGCTGATATATTTCAAAAATCGCCGATATAATTTGAGTTACGGTCGATATATTCGAAAAATCGCCGATATATTTTCCAGCCTTACTCATTATCCCAATTTAATTAAACTGTAGTTCTTCTTCCCTTTACGAATAATAATAAATCTTCCATCAAATGAATTTTCTACAGTAACATCTGTACCCACATCTGTTACTTTCTCACCATTCATAGAAATCGCACCATTATTAATGTCCTCGCGTGCTTGTCGTCTAGATGGTTCAATCCCTAAATCGACTAGCCACTCTACGATGTTTTTCGTCTCTTTTGAAGACTGGAATGTTGGCATTTCTTTAAAGCCTTGTTCAATTTCATCAGCTGTTAACGATTTAATATCTCCGCTAAATAACGCTGCTGTAATTTTCTCAGCTTGCAGGAACGCCTCTTCTCCATGAACAAATTTCGTCATTTCTTCCGCTAACACTTTTTGCGCTTCACGTTTATGAGGTTCCGCTTCTACCTTCGTTGCTAATTCATCAATACGCTCTTTCGTTAAGAACGTAAAGTATTTCAAGTATTTAATTACGTCACGGTCATCTGTATTTACCCAGAACTGGTAAAATTCAAACGGTGTCGTTTTTTCAGGATCAAGCCAAACCGCACCACCCGCTGATTTACCAAACTTCGTACCGTCCGATTTTAATAATAACGGAATCGTTAATCCGAATACTTTCGCCTCATGACCTTCTAACTTACGAATTAAATCTAAACCACTCGTAATATTTCCCCATTGGTCACTACCACCAATTTGCAGCTGAACATCCTCTTTCGTGTATAAATGGTGGAAATCCATCGCTTGCAAAATTTGGTACGTGAATTCTGTGAAAGAAATACCTGTATCTAAACGGCTTGCTACAATATCCTTCGCTAACATGCTATTGATGCTAAAGTTTTTCCCGTAATCACGTAAAAACTCAATAATATTTATTTCATGTGTCCAATCATAGTTATTTACCATCTTCACTTCGCTATTTCCACCAAAATCAAATAGCTTTTTCATTTGTGCTGTTAACGCATCTACATTATGCTGAACCACTTCTAACGTTTGAAGCTGACGCTCTGATTGTCGTCCACTCGGATCACCAATTGTTCCTGTTGCCCCGCCAATTAAAATAACAGGATGATGGCCAGCTAATTGGAATCTCTTCATCATCATAAACGGAATCAAATGTCCGATATGCATACTATCACCAGTTGGATCAACTCCGCAATATAGTGAAATCTTTTTCTCTTCTACTAGCTTACGTAAGCCTTCTTCGTCAGTCTGCTGATTAACGGCGCCGCGCCATTCTAATTCATCAATAATATTCATCTTTTGTCATCCCCTTTATTTTTAAAAAACAAAAAAGCCCCTATGTCTACGATAGACATAGGGACGATTATTCACCGTGTTACCACCCAGTTTGCATAAATAGCATAGCTACTCATACCACTCTTAGCAATAATATCGATTGCTAGTCCGCTTAGCATTACCTAAGATACTCCAGAGTGTAATTCGCAAGTTTGTTTGTGCTAGGTTCCAGCAACCCCTAGCTCTCTCGTTAACAGTGACAAACTGCTACTGGGCTCTTTCAACGTATGTTATTTGTTAAATTATTAGCCATTATATTGAATTGAAAACAAATTGTCAACAATACCCAAATGTTATTTTAAAATAATTCATATCTTCATACGTATTTCGTTATTCTTTATCTTCTCCAATAATCCTTACTTCTCGCTCCAACTTCACGCCAAATTTCTCTTCAACTGTCTTTTGTACGAAGTGAATTAAATCGATGTAATCTTGTGCTGTTCCGTTATCAACATTCACCATAAATCCAGCGTGTTTTAAAGAAACTTCTACTCCACCAATTCGCTTACCTTGTAGTCCTGAGTCTTGAATTAACTTACCAGCAAAGTTATTTGGTGGACGCTTAAATACGCTACCACATGAAGGATATTCTAGAGGCTGTTTTGACTCACGTTTAAACGTTAAATCATCCATTTTGGCTTTAATTTCTTCATGTACACCTTCTTCAAGTTCAAATCTCGCTTCAAGAATAATGTAATGGTTGTTCGCAAATACACTCTTACGATATCCAAATTCAAATGCTTCTTTCGTCAAAGTACGTAGCTCTCCATCACCTGTCATTACGACAGCTTCTGTTAATACAAACGAAATTTCACCGCCGTATGCACCAGCATTCATATATAATGCTCCGCCAACTGAACCTGGAATACCACAAGCAAACTCAAGACCCGTTAAGTTATGGTCTAAGGCAATACGTGATACGTCAATAATTGCTGCACCACACTGTGCTACAATCGTCGTTCCTGTTACAGTAACACCTGTAATATGAATTAAACTTACTGTAATCCCGCGAATTCCACCATCTTTAATAATGACATTCGATCCATTTCCTAAAAACGTAACTGGAATATTATATTCGTTCGCATATTTAATAACTTCTTGAATTTCATCATAATTTGTAGGCGCAACAAAAACATCTGCTTTTCCGCCAACTTTAATATGCGTATGATTCTTTAACATTTCATCTTGTTTAACATGTCCTTCAGGCAATACCGTACTTAAATATTTATAAACCTCTTGCATATTCATTTTACGATTCCTCTATTTCTATATTCATTTTATCCCGTTATACGGGCCCATAATATCCCCACGTACATGAAAGAACCTAAAGTGGTGGATACAGTGTACCCAAAATCAATTCGAGACACCTATAAACCTCTTAATTTATAAGAGGTGCCAATCATATTAAAATATATATTGCATAATAAAGCAACCCAAATGGACTACTAAACTTGACATGTCATCAGAAAGACAACAATTTGTAAAATATGTGACTTTTTCAAAACACTATCCCTCAGTATCTTACTATACCATATAAAAAGAAAGTGGTATTTTTTTGTACTTTTTACTTTATTTACATCAATAAAAAAGAGCACATCCCACAGAATGTGCTCTTTCTATACTCTTTATATTACTTTTCGTTCTCTTCTTTTTCTTTATCAAACCATAACAGCTCATCGTTATCAACTTCACCATTATAATTGATTAAAATTTCTTCTCCTGCTTTTATATCTTTATAAGCATAGAAGTTAAATGTATGATTCTCAAAAACGATGTCATACGTTGCATTCGGTGTATATGAATGATTAAATAACATACCATATCCTAAAAGGATTGCCGTATGATTGATTCCATACTCAAATGCGTAATCAGCAAGTAACGTTTTCTCAATATGTTCATGCTGTTCATTCGGATAAGAGATAACTGGTGCTGCGTGTATCAACTCACCCTTTTTAATATCACGAGTTGCAAATACACCTCTATTAAATTCTCCATCACTAAGTTCAGAAGTCTTTACTTCGATCATATACGTCACCTATATAATTCTTTCTTTGAAGTATTTTATTCCGCTATTTGCGGATAGCTTGATTGGTGAGGGCTAATAATCAGTATGTACTAGTCTCACTTTATCTCCTTAAGCTTGGCAGAAAACGCGCAGAAAAGCAATTAAATTCCTATCAAGTATTCGTTTCAATGAAAAAAGAGCACATCACTCGTGCTCTTTCTAAGCAATATTACTTTTCTAAAATATCTTCTAACAACTTCACTTGCTCGCTAACAGTTTGTAACGTCTTCACTGACGTATCATTTCGATGTTTTTCTTCTTCCACACTCGCTAGCACTTCTTCTGTAGCTGTAGAAGTTTGCTGAATTACGTTAGAAGCATGCGTAACATCCTTTACAATATTCGTCGTTTTAACTTGGAAACTTTCTTGATGAACAACAACCTCTCGCATTACTTTATTAATCGCATCAATAAACTTCCCTAAATCAGTTACGTTTGTTAAAACGCTTGCTAACATTTCGTTACACTCTTCTTGTACTCTTTCTGACTTCTCTACCTGCACTTCTACCTTACTTGCCTGATTACTAAACTCCTTCAAAATCCCTTGAATTCTTCCCGCAGAACGATTTGATTCTTCAGCAAGCTTTAACACTTCACTCGCTACAATAGCAAAACCTTTTCCATGCTCGCCTGCCCTGGCAGCTTCAATATTTGCATTTAAAGCTAGCAAACTCGTCTGACTTGAAATATTCGTTATTACATCTACAATTTCATTAATTTGTTTCGATTGCATCATTAAATCTCTAAATATAATTCCAGACTGTGAAACAACATCATTTAAACTTCTCATGTTAGTTTCAAAATTTCTTAGAGTATGTACACTACCTTTTGAAATTTCTAAGCTTTCATCCACATGAGTAGATGCAGTTCTTACTTGAGAGATGATTTTTTCAATATTTCCCTCCATATCATTCAATACTTCTACCGAACGATACATCATCTCTGATTGTGATTGCGTACCAACTGCCACCTCTTCAAAGGCAAAATTAATTTCACTCATCGATTCCATCGATGTGTTCATATTTTGTCTTAAATGATTGAAATTACTATCTAGTTTCACAACTGTTTCTTCAATAAGTCTTTGCGTCTCTTCTAACTCCTGAGCTTTTCTCATTACTTCTTGCTTCTCATCACTTAAACGAAGGAGCAGATTAGAACCGATTTTCGTGACGCCCCACATAGCGATTGTAACAATCGCTAACAAACTTGCGAAATTAGCAGCTTCAGACGAGGCTGTATAAGCAAAAAATTGCTCCGGCCAATAGCTACAAAGGATAAATGTGATCACAACAGCTATCCCGCCAAGAATTAAAATGAGGCGCTCACTTAAGTAAATAAGTGAAACAGCTAATGTAAAATAGACCATTTGAAATACAGCCGGGCTTTCATTAAAAGCTTGTACCATAATGTAAGACATTGTAAGCAACATAAATGTCATGATATATTTATACGCTGATTCCATACTTTTTATAAAAGTAAAAAGCGTTCCAAATGCAACGACAGAAATACCACAAATCCAAAATGCTATTGCTCTCTCTGTAAAAATATATCCATAATACCCAATCGCGATTATCCCAAGGAAGAAACTACAAATCGTTATAAACAGTAATAAATGATTTTTCTGTGATTCTTTCTCAAGGTTAGAAAAACAAGTCCTCTTTAACCACTCCATATGAAGCCCCACCTTCTACTTATACATATCAATTACTTCAGTTTAAATACCGCACTTACTGGGTTATGATCGCTATTTTCAAACTTTAAATCTTTTCCTTGTACATTTACAATCTCTACATTCGGTGAAACGATAAAGCCATCAATAATAGTGACGAAATTTTCACCTTCTACATATTTCTTTACATCATCTCTCACAGTCATAACAGACGGATCTACAGCCCATTTAAAGCCACCGTCTGTAAAGTCCTTCGGTAACTCTACTAACCACTCAGGACGCTCTTTCACGAACTTCGGATCACTTAATTGAGCGTTCGAAACCAATTGATTCCAATCTCCACCCATTATTACGTAATCACCATTTTCATAATGCTTGTTCATATATTCTTTTAAATACTCTACTTGCTGTTTTCTAATTTTCCCGCCTTCATCATAAGCAGACAAATGTAAATTTACGAGTCTAACATGTTTTCCATTATTAACAGGAATTTTATATTCCACAATTGCTCGATCTAAATCAAACAAACGCTTTGGCCAAGGCTCCATTCCAGGCAGCTGGAACCTCTTCGCTTCTTGAACAGTGTATTTAGAAAACGTACTTAATCCAGCCTCCGCATATCCCATTGGATTTGTTATTGGCACTGGAACCCATTTCGTATCGTAGTTCTTGCCAAATGACGAAACATAATCAGGTAATCCTTTTTTCAAAAATTCATGTTCATTTACATCAAATGAACGAAGTGACTTTATATCAACTTCTTGTAATAGTGCAAAATCACTATTCTCATTTTGTAAAAACGAAAGCATATTCTTTAAATTAGTTTCCGTTTGCTCTTTACTACTTGAACCAGATCCCTTTCCACCATCCATAAAGAAATCTTGATCCTTATCTAACCCAGCATATCCAATATTAAATGTTGTAACTTTAAACTCATTTCCAGTCGCTAATACGCGCTCCTTATTATTCTCTACCTTCAAGCTTATAACATCAGCAGGCTGTTCTTTAGTAAGTGTCATATAAGCTAGAAATCCTCCTACAATGCCCGCTACTACTAAAACACATGTAAATACGATTTTTAAAAATTTCTTCAAATAAATGACTCCTTTTCACGCAAATTTATTTTTCTTTATTTTCAGTCAAATAAAACAAAACGACACACATAAGAAACATTTTATCATAATTAAAACCGTATATCACTATATTTAGTTGATAAGTAATCGATCCCATTTTAATTACTTAAAAAGCCTTCAGACATCAAAAAAAGAAAAGTTACACCCTCCTCCTCACTGGAAATTAAACGGTATATTTAGTACACTATATGTAATAATCATAGGCGATGGAGTTCGCCATAAACGCTGCTTAGCTAATGACTCCTACCAGTATGGATACTGGTAGGAGTCTATTTTTTTGAGCAAGCTATTTAAAGGGGTGAGAAAATTGATTTATATTATCGTTGGCATTGCTGGTATATTAGGAGCTCTTTCTCGTTATTATTTAGGTCTTAATATCAACACATTTTGGCATCATTCATTTCCATTGGCAACATTACTCATTAACTTAATCGGTTGCTTTTTCTTAGCGTGGCTAACTACTTATATCGCTCGGCTAAACATCTTACCTTCAGAGGTTATCACAGGCATCGGAACTGGATTCATCGGTTCCTTTACGACTTTTTCAACATTTAGTGTAGAAACTGTGCAATTGATCAATCATTCTGAGTGGAGCATAGCCTTCTTATATGTATCATGCAGCATACTTGGTGGCCTCATTATGTCTGGCCTTGGCTATACACTTGGAGATTTCTTAATTAAGAAATCTCTTACAGAAGGTGATTACTCATGATAGAAGCTTTATTAGTCGCAACAGGAGGATTTTTCGGTGCGATTACACGATTTGCAATTAGCAATTGGTTTAAAAAAAGAAATAAAACACAATTTCCAATTGCTACATTCCTTATTAATATAACAGGGGCGTTTTTACTTGGATATATAATTGGAAACGGAGTCACTACAGGTTGGCAACTATTATTAGGTACTGGATTTATGGGCGCATTCACTACATTTTCTACGCTTAAATTAGAATCTGTTCAGCTTCTCAATCGTAAAAAACTGTACATCTTCCTTTTATATTTAAGTGCTACTTACATAATTGGTATCGCCTTTGCCTTCCTTGGAATGAAGCTAGGCGGAATATAAAAAAAAGCGACTCTAACCAGTCGCTTTCTTTCATAAGAAGTATGTCCCGCCATATGGAATGGAAAATAAACCAGCTGGATGTACATCGTAATGTACAATTTGCATCGGAAGTTGTGAATAGGGCATATACTGACTTTGCATCATTTGTGCAAAATATGCTTGTTGCTGCATTTGAATAGTTTGATTCACAGCATGAATTGTCCCTTGTGCCCCAGCCAGCGTAATAGCAGCTCCTACTTGTCTACCATTATAAAAATAATGATTCATCATGATTCATCTCACTTATTCTTTTTCTTCCATATGGTATGTTTCTATTTCATAGTGAGTGTTTTGTCCCTATCTATTGCCCTTTTTCAGCTTTGAAGTAATAAATCCAAATAGCAATATACCAATACCACTAAGGAACAATATATAACTTATCGGTACTAGGAAAAAGAAAGGTTCTTCAAGAAATCCATCCGCTCCTACTTTACTGTTTGAAGCATGTATCGTTAAAGAAATAATCGCTAAAATCATGAAAGAAATAGCTACTACGTATTTATTTTTCATTTCACATTCTCCTCTACTTATGTAATTCCCCTTAGATTCTTACCATCATATTATCCAAAAAAGAATTAACAGTCAATAATTATTTATTGCTAAACAATAAATAATTATTGACTAAACAAACAACAAAAAGGTTTGCAAAGCATCTTAAATCACTTCGCAAACCTTCTAAATTATAAATATTTACACTTCAAACCTCTTACTTAATACAATATACATTGCGCAAAATAGCACGAATATCCCAGCATAAATTAACAAAATCTCTACACTAAACATATCCGACAACGGACCAAATATTATCATTCCTAAAGGAAGCGCGCATGAATTGGCAATTTGTACAAGGCTAAACATCCGTCCGTGCATTGATGGTTCTACTTTCTCCTGCAATAACACAGTAACTGGTGTATTGAAGCACGGCATTGTTATACCAATTAAAAAATTAAAGACTAAATACATAATAAATATCGGTGCTATTCCGAGTCCAATCATAAGCAGTCCATACAACGCACAAGCTAGCGCTGTTGTATGCATACGATTACGGAAACCACCCCACGCTGCAATCAATATGCCACCAGCTGCCGCTCCCGCACTAAAGGTCATCTCACTAGCAGTAAGTCTCCACATTTCGGCCCCGAAAGAACGAGTTACCATTAAAGGTGTTAAAAAAGCAGCTGGACTTATTAAAATCATGACGATAATCAATAAAACGATTAGCCTTTTAATAAATACATTTTCTTTTAAATGAGTGAACCCTTCTTTAATTCCTTGTAGATTAGATTTTTGCTTACTTTCTACATTCACATGTCCTTCCACATGAATGACAAACATAATACTAATTCCAATCATAGCTGTAATAACATCAATAAAAAATGTTGTTTCAATGCTGGCAATAGAAAGAATCGCAGCACTTGCTGCTGGAGAAAGAAACATAATTAAAGATGTAATACTGCTATTTATTCCATTTACTTTCATAAGATACTCTTTCGGAACGATTTGCGGAATTAATGCATTCACAGCTGGCGTTTGTACTCCTGTTCCAGCTGAACGAATGAGTAACACAATAAAAAGTAACCAAATACTTTTATATCCTGTTAAAAATAAAATTGCTAAGACTAACGTCGCAATCGCTATAATTCCATCCGATAATATAATCATCTTTTTACGGTCATAACGATCAATCCAAACACCTGCAAACAAAGATATCGCAATTTGTGGTAGAAAACCGCAAACAGTTGAAATAGTCAACATCACTCCTGATGATGTTGTAAGGGTGATATACCATATAATCGCGTATTGCACGAGAGAGGAACCGAACAACGAAATAGTTTGAGCGGTCAAAAATAATATAATTTTCGTTTTCCAATTGTTTTCACTCATATGTTTCACACCCCCTTAACTAATCCCGTCTCTATATGAAAGATGCTATCTGCCCAATCAAGATAAAAACTTGCTTCGTGAGATACGAGTATAATGCTGCCCTTAAACTTAATTAACGCCTTTTGCAAAGCTTCCTTCGCTTCTGCATCCAAATGATTTGTCGGCTCATCTAAAATTAAGAAGTTACAAGGTGATAGTAATAATCCACACAGTTTCACCTTCGATTGTTCACCACCACTTAACGTACGAATTTCTTGCGAAACGTGCGTATCCTTCACTCCACACGCAGCTAAATGATGGCGTATTTCCTTCATATTCAGTTTAGAAAACTGTTCTGAAATAATTTGAAGCGGCGTTAAAGAATCATTGCTCCAATTTAAATCTTGCTCATAATATCCAATCTTTATTTGCTCTGAAAAGTGAAACTCTCCAGAAATACTAGCAATATTTCCAACGATTGTTTTTAATAAAGTAGATTTC
The DNA here is from genome assembly GCF_009183805.1 of Bacillus sp. B2-WWTP-C-10-Post-4. Taxonomy (NCBI): domain Bacteria; kingdom Bacillati; phylum Bacillota; class Bacilli; order Caryophanales; family Bacillaceae; genus Bacillus; species Bacillus sp. B2-WWTP-C-10-Post-4. The sequence goes on from NZ_WEII01000020.1 coordinate 33,568, forward strand.
CCTACTCCATTGAAACCTGTAATGACAAGTTTTTGCCCACCCATTACTGAAAAATTCAACTTTGGTAAGAGAGCGAAGTCGTAACCAACTTCAAGATTATTTACTTCAAGAACTGTCTGAACTGAAATGGGAAGTTCCTGAAAATGAATAGACGGTTTATGAGTAAAACTTGGTGGCGCAATTCTTTCCATACGCTGTAATTGTTTTCTACGACCTTGCGCTATTTTTGAATTCACCCCAGCAATATTTCTACGAATATACTCTTCCGTTTTTTCAATTTTCTTTTGCTGTGCATAATATTGGCGAATATAATCTTTTCGCAAATGCTCCTTTTGTCTTACAAAATCTGAGTATTTGCCGTAATACTTCTTAACTGTTCCGAACTCTACATCACATATGCAAGAAGTTACCTTTTCCAGAAAATCAAAATCATGTGATACGACAATAAACGCTCCTTCAAAATTCATTAAATAATTAGCAAGCCACTCCACATGCTCCTTATCGAGAAAATTCGTCGGTTCATCTAGCAATAAAATATTAGGCTCTTCTAATAAGAGCTTCGCTAAAATTACCTTTGCACGCTGCCCTCCGCTTAATTCACCAATCACACGATTCATCCCAATCACATCAATACCTAAACCGGCTGCCACCTTATTCGTAATACTATCTACTGAATAAAAATCACGAGCCTCGAGCAGTCCTTGAATTTCTGCCGCTTTCAATAGTTGATTTTCATCTCCAGTCATCGCACTTTCTTCATATAACTTGTTCATTCTCTTTTCCATTTCATACAAATCATAAAAGGCTCTCTTTAAATATTGTGAAATGGTATAACCCTCATCAATTTCTGCGTATTGATCAAGATGTCCAATTTGAATATTAGGTTGCCACTTTATGTCTCCCTTATCAGGAATAATTTCCCCCACCAATATTTTCATTAATGTGCTTTTTCCTGCACCATTCTGTCCAACAATTCCCATATGCTCCCCTTTATGCAAATCAAAAGAAGCATTTTCGTATAATACTTTATCTATAAAACTATGTGATAAACTTTCCACTTTAAGTAAACTCATTTTTATTCCTCTTTTCCTGAAATTAAAAAAAGCAGAGAGATAGCGTCATTCGACACTAGCCCTCTGCTTCGTGGTTTTTCCTATACTACTCCAATTTATAGTAAAGACTCATCGGAATAATATACACAAAGGGCCATAGACAAAGCATTGTCTATGGCCCCTTAATCTATTTTATACACCAGCTGAAAAACCATAACGAAATAAGCATAGATACACTATACTTTTTTAGAAAAGTTATTCAGCCGATGAATATAGGGGATTTATGCCCCTTGATTAAGCTCCGTACAACGCTTCACCGTATACATTTGTGCGGAGCAAAGTTTTCTAATGAGTTTTACAAATTTTATATAAAGCATATTATGCACCTTCCTTAATACTTAAAAAGGATTTTAGCATACGGTTTTACGAAGCGTCAACATTACTTCCGAATCTTTCAACTACTTGTTTTCAAAATATTGCTTCTGAAACATACACATTCTTATTGCATTATGATAGTTACCATCAACGAAAAACTCATCGATAAGCTCACCTTCTACCATAAACCCAACTTTTTTATAAACATGTACTGCCTTTTCATTTTCCTTATCCACAACTAAATAAATCTTATGCATATTTAGTACGGAAAAAGCGTAATCCATTGCTAAACGCGTCGCATCCACTGCATAACCATATCCTTGATAATTCGGATCAATAATGATTTGGAATTCTGTTCTACGGTGAATATAATCGATTTCTACTAACTCAACTAATCCAACCATTTCATTGTCTTTCTCAACGATAAATCGGCGTTCGCTTTGATCATGTATATGTTTATCATATAAGTCTTGCAGCTCCACAAATGCCTCATACGGCTCTTCAAACCAATACGACATAATATGCGCATTATTATTCAGTTCGTGTACAAACTTTAAATCTTCTCGTTCTAATGGACGTAACTTCAATTCCTGATTCATTCCTATAACCTCCAAGTAAAAGAAACCTCTTCACTTAATTTCTCAATTTTTTTCGATTTCAAACGCCCTAATTTCATTGTAAACTTTCAAGCAACTTGAAGGTCAAGATGTAAAAAAGTAGTGCAAACTTATGTCTGCACTACTACTCTTTTCTCAAATCTCTCATATTTGATATGTATAAAGCAATAACTAAAACAAGAATTGCTCCTGCGTATAATAACGTCTCCATCGGTTCCTCATGAGACACAATAATTAATCGAATTAAGGCCGTAATTCCGATATAAATAAAATAACGTAACGGGAAATGATAATTCGATTTAAAATACTTAATAATTAATGCAATGAACTCGAAGTATAAGAAATAGACGATGATACTTTCAACCAATTTATAAGACGTATACTCTTTTGCTGAAAAAATATACTGCACGAACGTAATTGTCTCATTCACTAAGAAAATTGATAATACAATGGATAATATAATTAAGGCTATATTTAATATCCATTGCAAAACACTAGCTATAACATGATCGATATTAAATGACTTCATTTTCTCTTTAGACTCCCCTTCGTATAAGTACTTATTTATTATAGCAAAATTACGATTGGAAAGAAGTTAAATCATATATTCGTCCTTTGTTGTTGCCAGTGAAGGTGATGTTCATTGTTTGGAGGAGTCTTTTAACCGCAGAACTAGATTCCATATTAAGAAATTCCCTCAATTCGCTATTAGTAGTTATCACACTAAACAGAAGTGTGTAATCTTGTACAGCACGTAAATGAGCATGTTTAGACATACTATTGCAATTTGAACAACGCCATCCCTGTCTTTCTTTTAACATTGCCATTGTAAAACATTCCTCACACTGTACACCCTTTAGCAATTCCTCTTTTTTAATTTTATATTGCGCAAGAACATTTTGATGTTGCGGAATGTGCTCATTCATAATCTGGCCTATAAGTCCATTTATATTATCAATCACTTTTTCTTTATATTGATTTTTAATCTGTTTTATTCTATTAGGTAAATTTGCACTGTGGATAATTTTACTAGACAGTATTTCATCTGAAGTTTTAATAATTGCGCGAGGGGAACTAATTACAACGAGGGATTCAATCGGAATATTATGTAAATCATGTAGATTCAGCCATTTTCTCAGTTGCATCTCTTGCCGTTTCAGTTGTAAAAGCGGATCTGGGAATCCTTCTTCCGTAGTACCATCTACTATTCGAATAAGTTGATTGAACTTTGTATCAAAAATTAATGTACCAATAATATTTTTTATTTCAAGAAAAAGAAGAAAATAAGATGAAACTATGAGAGTATCAATTTGGAAATAATGTTTTTGATCAAATAACCTAATATCATGTAAAATATGGTATTCTGCTTCGGGTAAAAAACTAAGTGGATACTCAATCGCCTGCTCTTCTTTATAGCCGGCCATAAATTTCGCTAGACTTTCAACCACCACATTCCTTTTTGGATGATGAGCAGGCAATCTTCTAAGTAAAGCTTCTAATTGCAGCAAATATACGGGCATTTTCCGCTCTTTCACAATCATTTTTATCCCCCTCCAAAATATATCAGCGATTTTTCAAATATATCAGCGCAACTCCAAATATATCGGCGATTTTCGAAATATATCGGCGCAACTCCAAATATATCAGCGATTTTCGAAATATATCGACTTACCGACAAAAACCGACACAACATACACACATAAAATCTTATACACAGTATAACACCACATCTAAAATCGCACTGTAAGCATAATGTGTATACCCCAATGTGATTACGCCAGTTTCAAAATGAGAGACTTACATTCACCCCATGTAAAAAACCTTTTTATAAGTATGAAAAAATTTTAGGAATTAGTTTATCTTTTTTTAATGTTTTATTTAGAGGCAGTTTATAGTCGAGTATTAACATAAGAAACGTAGCAACTAAGTTCGTATATGACGCACTGCTACTATAATCGCTAGCCGTACTACCTAAAATCATAAAATAAGGAGACGATAAAACATGAACAAAAAAACAAAAACACTATCATCCATACTGCTCGGATTCACATTAGCATTAACAGGGTGTGCTGGTACTAAAGCTGAAGAAAATCATGGGAAACAAAAGCAAGAACAAGTTGCTAAAGAAACAAAAAAGGAAAATAAATTAACTAAAGGGCAAAAAATGGCTAATATTCTTAGCGAGGCAAATTGGCAAGGTACACGAGTGTATGACAAAGATAAGAATGACTTAACAAAAGAGAATGCAAACTTCATCGGTCTTGCAAAATATGATGCGAAGTCAGGCAGATATGAATTTTTTGATGCTAAAACAGGTGCAAGTCGTGGCGATAAAGGAACTTTCTTTATCACAAATAATGGAAAAAAAAGAATATTAATTTCAGAATCAATGAAGTATCAAGCTGTCGTTGACATGACAAAACTAAATAAAAATGTATTTACTTATAAACGAATAGGGAAAGACGCTAACGGTAAAGATGTAGAAGTTTTCGTTGAACATGTCCCATATAAAGAAAAAGAACTTTCTTTCACTGATCCGGACAAGCAGCTGAACACGACTACAGGAAATATTGTTAAAAACGTTGATGGAGATAAAATTTTAGGCGGTACCCTTTGGCACGGAACAAAGGTATTAGACGAAACTGGTAACGATGTAACACAGTTTAATTCGAATTTTATAAGTCTAGCAAAATTTGATGACAAATCTAATAAATATGAGTTCTTCAATAGCGAAACAGGTCAAAGCCGCGGTGATTATGGCTACTTCGATGTTGTACACGAAAATAAAATAAGAGCCCATGTTTCAATTGGAAATAACAAATACGGTGCTGCTCTTGAACTTACTGAACTAAATAAGAATAAATTTACGTATAAGAGAACTGGTAAAGACCAAGCTGGTAAGGATATAACTATATTCGTTGAACATGAACCTTATAAAGGTGATATGAAACCACAATTTAGCTTTTAAAAACGTTTGATTAAAGATCCTGTACTGAGTTACAGGATCTTTCTTATTAAGCAAGAGAACGAAAAGACGAAAAACATGTAGCTTTTCGTCTGCACAATATTCCCACCTTATAGTTGATGATTTACAAAACTTAAAAACATACCGATACAAAATAAAATTTGTGACCAAGTAAAAAGCGCCCTACTTATAGGGCGCTTGTTTTATACTTAATGACTAATACTAGCTGTTGGGTATAATGTTGTTCCTCCAATTGAAACTTTTATTTCATTTGTTAATGGAACGTTTTGTTCATTAATAATTGTTCTCCACCATTCCCATGCAAGACCTGTACATTCTCTTGCTACAATTTTTATATTTTTTGAATTTGGTGGGAGTGGGATAACTGTAGAGTAATGAGCCGTTTTATCTTTTCCGCTACCATCCCACGTTTTATGTGTTAGTACTTCGTTACCCTTTGGGTCAAATGTGAATTCATCCCAAGATACATCAAATTGAGCAACGTAAGCACCGTAATGATCAAGTGTCATTTTAGCACTTGAATATTCTGTAGTTGTCGTCTCAATATAATCTGTATTGTTATGAACAGCAGCAGTTGCATTATCTTTTAAGAAAGTACTTGTATATGAAATCGGGTATGCTGGATTTTTAAGACTTAATTCAGCATTATCTTTAATGATATTTCGGATTTCATTGAAATCTTTAGTAACAACCTTGTTATGCTCTTTCGCATCTCCGCCTAATACTACAGCAGTAAAGGTACTTTCTTCAAAAATATCTTTATACTGTCCACTCGTTTCAACGCTGTTATTCTTAAGTAAGGCTTTAAAAGCAGCTTGTACATCTTTGCTCTTAGATGTTGTTTCTAATTTTACATAAATCGTTCTACCATAAGCTACATTTGAAACCATAACAGGTGGAGCCGAATTACTTACGCCTTTTCGAGTTAACTCGTCAAAAGTAACACTATTATCAAAAAGGTCAGATGGATTGTTAGGTAGTTCAGCACTTACCGTATAAAATATTTGCTTATACGCCGCTACCATCACTTTTTTCTCTCCATTTGCAACTGCATTAAAATCAATATTTAGACTGTTATCAAGATATTTAGCGTTAACATTAAGAGCACTTGCAATTTGTGATTTACTATAAACCATAGATTCCGTATACTGCATTCTTGCAGGTAACGTATGTGTTGTAGAATACTTTTCATTCCAAGTAGATACTAAATCATCTACCGCTCCAGCTACATTACCATATGTCGGATTTTGGACAGTGATTGTATTTTCTTTTCTCATGCCCGGTAAGTCTATACTAATATTCAAAGGCTTTCTCTTAGCCACTAATAAACTCGGTTGATTGTCTGCAAAAGCTTTATTTGCAAGTTGTACAGCTCCTGGATACGTACGATTCACTACAGAATCAATAATTGAAATATCGACTGGTGACGTTGTAAGTGATTTTTTTTCACGTTCCACTACTACAAATTTACCATTTGAATTGATACTTTCTTTCGGAACAAAACTTTCTACTTTATCACCATTTACAGCTAAAACCTCTTGATTATTATATTTAAGATTTGCTATACCAGTATTAATGCCACTAGCATTTTTGGTTACATCAGTTACATTACTTGCTTGTGTTTCTGCGAAGGAAATAGATGAATAATTAATAGTGCATAGACTAACTAATAAACATGTAAGGAACTTTCTTCTTTTAATGTTTTTCTTAATATTCAGAAAAATCACCCCGTTCTTTTTTTAGTAAAATATGATAATGATTGATAAATGATAGGTAACTGATAAACTTACATAAATGCTTTTAAAAGTTCTTGAATTAACGGGATTACGCCACCTACAAATTTTAAAACTGCCATTGCGATTTCCATATTATTTCCTCCTTTTTATTGCTACGAAAATGTGATTTATCTTTATGCCCTCATTATAGTGACCCCTTACACTTTTATCAATACACTCTGATATGCAATATTACATATCAAAAAACAAGCTGAATTCTTTTAAAAAGTTATACAGGGATATTTTTTTCGTTTAGTACATACTTGAAAAGGTGAAGCATTCTTCTGCATTTTATGAGTAATCACATAAAAAAAGCTGCTGCCTATAAAATACAGACAGCAGCTTCAACTAGAGTAGCTTGCATAATCTACGCAAGCTACGGTATTTTTTACATTTTATAACTAATAAACTGCGATTGGCCCATAAGGACCATTAATAATTTCTATTTTTGTTTCAAAAATATCTGTCAAAAGTGTTGAGTCCATAACCTCTTCTACTGTTCCAAAAGCAGCAATTTGTCCATCTTTCATAGCACAAATTTTATCCGAGTATTTAGCTGCAAAATTTATGTCATGCATGACAGTCAAAATTGTTCTTCCAAATTCATTAGCTGCACGTCTTAAATGCTCCATCATTTGAACAGAACGAGCAACATCAAGGTTGTTCAGAGGTTCGTCCAAAAGTACATATTCCGTCTCTTGGCACAATACCATCGCTACATATGCCCTTTGTCTTTGACCACCAGAAAGCTCATCTAAATATCTATTCTCTAAACTAGTTAAATCTAAGAAATCGATATATTTAGAAATGATAACCTCATCTTCTTTAGTCAATCTTCCCTTTGAATAAGGAAAGCGCCCAAATCCGACTAATTGTCTAACTGTAAGCCTAGTTACAAAATGATTTTCTTGTCGCAATATAGTCAAAACTTTTGCTAAGTCTTTTGATTTGGATTCAGAAACATCCATATTTGCTACCTGAATTTGGCCTTCATCCATATCTAAAAGTCTGCCAATCATCAAAAGTGTCGTGGACTTTCCAGCGCCATTTGGTCCAATTAAAGAAGTAAAGCCTGCTTTTGGTATTTCAATATCCAAAGGTCCTATTTTTACCTTATCAGTATAGAACTTTTTAACATTATCAATTTTTATCATAAAGCCCTCTTCCTTAAAACTATAGTTAAGAATATAATTCCACCAAATAATTCAATAATAACTGAAACTACACCTTGAGCATGGAATACATGATACATTAAAAAGTATGCGCTCGTCATTATTAAAAATCCTATAGCAAAAGCCATCGGAAAAATATATCTATGATCATAAGTTGCCGCTGCCTGATAACTCAAAGTTGCTACTAAAAAGCCGTAGAAAGTAAGTGGCCCAATTAGAGCTGTTGAAATAGACATCAAAATAGCTACTAATACAAGCGTATAAATTACACTAGGTTGATATTTAACTCCAAAAGAAGTAGCAACATCTTTTCCTAGTGACAAAACATTCAAATTCTTAGAATGAGCAAAAATTAATACCGCTACAATTATGATCATAGGAATTACAATAGGAAAATATGCAGGATCTGCATGATTAACAGAACCAAATAATCTTGCTTGTAAAATATCAAATTCTGAAGGCGCAAGTAGTTTTCTCATGAAAGTTGACACAGAATTTAGCCCGGTACCAATAATAATTCCAACTAAAAGCATAAGTTGTAAATTCCCGTATTTACCGGAAAGTAACCATCCATAAAGTATTAAACTCATGAAGACCATAACAACAACTTGGAATAAAAATGATCCAATTCCATTAAAATTTATTAACGCACTAGCACCAAAGAAGAATACTGTACTCGTTTGAATTGCTGAATAAAGTGATTCGAAACCTAAAAGTGAAGGAGTAATAATTTTATTATTCGTAATAGATTGGAAAGCAACTGTCGACAAGCTATGGCAAACCGCAGCAATAATCATTGCAACAATAGCTACTATCCTTCTCTTAACGACTGGGATAAAAGAAGGTGAATCTATCGGAACTGGATTGTTATAAACTAAAAGTCCATATGAAGAAAGAAGACCTAAAGCAATCAATGTTATCAGTAAAATCCAATAACGTCTTGCTTCCTTCTTAGACCGAAAAGCGCTAGCTGATCTACTTTCATTATGAAGGCTAGAATCGATCTCGACATTTTCTTTTTTTCTATATTCTAATGTGATCATCGTAGCCTCCTTGGTTTTCTTTTTCTCAATAAAATAGTAATAAACACGACTGCTCCCACTGTTGCAAGTATTAAAGAAACAGGTAATTCAAAAGGCTGTATAATTGTTCGAGAAATGATGTCACAGGCAGTTATTGATCCCATTCCGATCACACAAACCCAAGGTAAATTACTCCTAAGATCATCACCTCTAAACATTGAAACGATATTTGGCACAATTAATCCTAAGAAAGGTAAGTGTCCAATAACAGCTGCAACAATTCCAACTGCAACAGAGATAAGAGCAGTCCCAAAAAGAACAATTCTATTGTAATTAACTCCAAGACTTGTTGCGACATCTTCTCCTAGTCCAGCTAAAGTCAATCTATTAGCATACATAAAAATAAGAAAAGTAATGATAACAATCAGCCATAAATATTCATATCTTCCCACCTGAATGTTAGCAAATGAACCTACAAACCAAGTTTCAATACTTTGCGTCTTTTGAAAAAGGAGTCCTAAAAAAGTAGACACTGCAGAAATTACTGCTCCAAGCATCAATCCAATAATCGGAACAATTAAAGACGAACGAAGCTTAACTCTTCTTAAAAATAGAAAGAAAATCATAGTTCCTATAAAAGAAAAAATGATTGCACCAGTCATTCTTTGAACTAAAGTCGGGGCAGGAAATAATAAATACACAAAAAGCAGGCCTAAGCCTGACCATTCAATAGTCCCCGTTGTAGTAGGTTCAACAAAGCGATTCTGTGTAATGAGTTGCATGACGAGCCCTGCCATCGCCATCGCAGCTCCAGTAAGCATTAATGCAGCTGTTCTCGGAACACGAGTTATGAAAAACATCTCTGTCCCGTCCTCTTGTCCACGTATATCATAAACTCCAGTAAACAGTGATATAATCCCTAAAATTATAACAACTATAACTGCTATTATAAAAGGTTTTGTCCATATTTTATTTTGATTATAAAACTGGGGTTGAGAAGTATTCTCAACCCTAGAAATCATATTTTTTGACACTGTTTCGTACTCCTTTACACTACTTAGCTAAAGTTTTTGCCATATTTCCAAATAACTCTATATAAGTTTGAATTGATTCATTCGTGTAAGTATCTTCTGGTGCATAAATAACTTGTTTTTTAGAAACAGCAGTTGTGTTTTGAAGAGCAGGTGATTTAGAAATAACATCCTTAGCAGGTGTTGACTTAGCTGCATCAGATGTTGCAGCATCACGATCTAATACGAAAATCCAATCAGGATTTGTTTGTGCAATAGCTTCAACAGAAACGTCATCACCTTTATGACCTGCAGTAGAATTTGAAACTTCTAACGCTGGAGTCCAACCGAAAATGTCATACATAGGTCCCCAAACGCGACCAGAGTGCGGCGCAGCAAAACCAATATTACCACCAGTAACGATAACACTCATAACTTTATCTTTTCCGTTATAAGCAGATTTTGCTTTTTCAATAGATTTATCAAAATCAGCTACTAATTGTTTAGCTTCTTTATCTTTATTAAAGATTTTTCCTAAAGTAATTGTAGAATCTTTAAGTCCTTTTACTAAGTTTTCGCCAGGCTTAGTAGCTTTCTCAGAAACATCAAAATTAAGATCAATAACTGCTGCATTTGGTACTAATTTTTTGATTTCTTCGTAATGGTCAGCAAATCTTTGACCAACAATTACAAGTTCAGGATTTGCCGCTGCAATAATTTCTAGATTTGGTTCACGGTGATTCCCAATATTTTGAACTTTTTCATCCTTTTTATATGCTGAATCAGCAGGCATGATATCCTTTGGAGCAGCCGCTAATTTAATTCCCCAATCAGATAAAGTTTCAAAAGTTCTGTTATCCAAAGCAACTACATTCTTTGGGTTTACAGGTACTTTAACAGTTCCATGAGCATCAGTGATTTCAACCGTTTTTGGCTTATCACTACCATTATCTTTATTATTAGCCTTCGAAGTTTCTTTACTTGAATCTGAGCAAGCCACTAACATTAAAGTGAAAATTGCTAGAATACTCACTAATTTTAAAAGCATAGATTTTTTCATATGTATACTCCTTATAGTGTGATTTATTTCGAAAATGATGACATCCATAGATTGAATTAGAAGGTAACTTTTATTCAATTGAATCGCTATTGATAATCATTTTCATTTGAACATCCTGTTAATTAGTATAGTCATTAATTCTGTGAAAATCTTGTGAATCGTATGAATTCATAAAATCAAGCATAAAAAGTAATATGTGCGGTCAGGACTGTTGATTAACCTTCATTAAATACTTTCTCAACAAATACGGGACAGAGACCTTCCCTTACAAAATACGCGCAGTAATAGCTAATATTTCACAGAAACTACTTTATTATCTTATTTTTATCATTCAACCATTGAATAGCCTCTGCCATGTATCGTTTGAATATATCTATCTTTCTTCTCGCACTTTAGCTTTTTTCTTACATACCCAATATATAAGTCTACTACATTCGGATTTACTACTACGTCATATCCCCAAACTTGATTCAAAAGCATTTCACGGCTTAATATCGTATTTTTATTCTTAATTAAAAATACAAGTAAATCGTACTCGCGCTTCGTAAGCGAGAGATTTTTGCCACCTTTTTTCACAATATTGCTAGATGCATCAACAAAGAGATCTTTAAACTGAAAAAAGTTTGTCTCATTTTGCTGGTTATAGTCACTTCTTCTTAAAATAGCTTGAACTCTCGCTACTAATTCTTCCTTCACAAATGGTTTTCTAATATAATCATCCGCTCCTGCTTGTAACCCTGCTACGCAATCCTTGCTAGAAATATTGTCGGTCACAATAATGATCGGTGTCGTTTTAACAAGTCGTATTTGTCTGCAAATTTCTGGTCCTGATATACTTAATGAATCCCAATCCAATATGATAATATCCCAATCTTGTTCATATATTATATTTAAACCTTCGTTTTCATTGTGAAGTTTTAAAATGAAATAGCCTTCTTGCGTTAGACCGCTTACGATTTTCTTTGCTGAAGACCGTTCATTTTTAATCACCAACACCTGCTTCACCGATGGTTCACCTCTACTTCAATATAAATTATTTAGATAAAAAAATTATCCCGAAAAAATAATTTAAGATTTATAAATTTAAAACCCCTAAATAATCCATTAAAACAGTTTATTAGGAGAACTCTATATAATCTTACAATAGGTATGGATAAAAACACAAAACATATGAAGATTCGAATAAAGTAAAAAAATAATAACTACTTAACAATTGAGCGTTTACAATCTGCTATAGTATCTACCCGCTTATCATCAATAACCATTTTTTATTCTCTCTTTCAGGGATACCGTCCCATCGACTTCAGCATTCTATAAAACCACAAACAAAAAGAACCATAACCTCACCAACCTGGCAAAATTATGGTTCATATTATACAAAATAAAAAACCACCAAATATGTATTGGTGGAGACGGTGGGAGTCGAACCCACGTCCAAAAATATCGGCACTTAAGCTTCTACGAGTGTAGTCGATATATTAGCATTTCGCGAACTCTTCGGCCTATCGACAGGCTTCCAAGTTGCTAGTCTGGTTATTCTCTTCCTTTGTCCTCAGACGGCGAACTCCGGCGTAGTCCACTTAGTTTGAGTCCCTTACCCTACCACATGGACGATGGAGGGAGGAACCTTTAGTGCAATTAAGCAGCTAAAGAAAGATTGTTTTGTTTGCCAATTATAGGCTTTGACGTTTTAACGAGGCCGATCCCCTCGACTCGCAACCTAAGCTCGAACTATCCCTGTCGAATCCGTAACGTCCCCATGATAAAAATGGAGCATACGAAGAAAATATCGTGATAGCTACTAAGAGCTGTTTTTCAATGTGCAACAACCTTACATAAGTTATTATAACATACGCGCTCCATTTTACAAATGTAAATATCTGTATTACATCTTTTGGCGATCACGGAACGCGCGTGCAATTTCACGTTTAGCTTCTTTCTCTTTTAAATCGTGACGTTTATCGTATTGCTTCTTACCTTTTGCTAAACCAAGTGCCATCTTTGCAAATCCATTTTTTAAATAAATTCTAAGTGGAACTAATGCGTAACCTGTTTCTTTCGCAGCGCCCGCTAGTTTATCAATTTCTTTTTTATGCAGAAGTAATTTTCTCGTACGAAGTGGATCATGGTTGAAACGATTCCCTTGTTCGTACGTATTAATGTGCATATTATGAACCCATACTTCACCATTATGTACACGTGCAAACGCATCTTTCAAGTTTACGCGTCCAGCGCGAATCGACTTAATTTCCGTTCCTTGAAGGACAAGCCCTGCTTCGTATGTTTCTTCGATGAAATAATCATGAAATGCTTTTTTATTCTGTGCAATAACCTTACCTGTACCCTTTGGCATATAACGTCCCTCCTCTATTTTTACTATTGTAACAAATGTTAATAAAAAGCGAAAGTGGCTCACTCAGAATCTTTGGACATTGGAACTCCCGACAGAGAAGCGCTTTTTGCTTCGGCCGAGGGAGTGAAATGGCCAACAGATTCTAGCCACTGTAGCTGGATTCCATTAAAAGCGAAAGTGGCTCGCTCAGAATGTGAGGTGGATGGAGCTTCTGACCTTGAGGCGCTCTTTGCCTCTGGGGAAGAAGCGAAGCCGCCGAACATTCTAGCCACTGTAGCTGGATTCCAATTAAAAGCGAAAGTGGCTCGCTCAGAATGTGAGGTGGATGGAGCTTCTGACCTTGAGGCGCTCTTTGCCTCTGGGGAAGAAGCGAAGCCGCCGAACATTCTAGCCACTGTAGCTGGATTCCAACAAAAAGCGAAAGTGGCTCGCTCAGAATGTGAGGTGGATGGAGCTTCTGACCTTGAGGCGCTCTTTGCCTCTGGGGAAGAAGCGAAGCCGCCGAACATTCTAGCCACTGTAGCTGGATTCCAACAAAAA